>NZ_JBHYUU010000044.1:0-40638 GCF_042749955.1 Kitasatospora sp. NPDC059462
TTCTCCGGGGGCACCGCCGTCGCGGCGTTCGCGGGCCCGCGGACTACCCCGCCGCCGCCCGGGCGGTCTCGGCGCGCACGAAGTCCGCGAGCCGGGCGACACCGGCCACGATCCGCTCCGGCGTCAGGGAGCTGATGGACAGCCGCAGCCGGTGCTCCCCGCCGCCGGCCGGGTAGAACGGCGCCATCGGCGTCCAGAGCACACCGGCCTCCCGCGCGCAGCGCTCCATCGCCGCGTCGTCGGCCGCGAAGGCCACCGTGAGCACCGCGAAGAAGCCGCCCTCCGGCACGTTCCAGGACAGGCCCAGGCGCGCCCGCTCGTCCGCCGGGAAGCACCGCTCCAGCTCCGCCAGCAGGACCCCCATGGCGGCCGCGTAGTGGGCCGTGGCGGGGGCGTTGGCGGCCCGCAGCCGGCAGTCGTGGGTCAGCAGCATGCCGCCGATCACGGCCTGGCTGAGGGCCGGGGTGTTGACCGTCGTCATGCTCTTCAGCCTGGCCAGCTCGTCCGCGAGCAGGCTGCGCCGGCCGCCGGGGCCGGTCACCTTCTGGTCGGCGACCACGTAGCCGAGCCGGGCGCCGGGGAAGCAGGTCTTGGCGAAGGAGCCGAGGTAGACCACCCGGCGGTGGCGGTCCAGCGCCTTGAGGGTGGGCCGCTCGCCGCCCTCCCGGGCGAAGAAGCCGTACGGGTTGTCCTCGATGACCAGCAGGTCCTCCTCGGCGGCGGTCGCCAGCAGCCGGGTGCGGGCCGGGACCGGCATCGAGGTGCCGGAGGGGTTGGCGAAGTCCGGCACCACGTAGAGCGCCCGCGGGCGCCGGCCGGCGGCGCGGACCTCGCGGGCGGCGGCGCGCACCGCCGCCGGGTCCGGCCCGCCGTCCGGGCCCTCGGGGACGGGCACGGTGGTCAGGTCGAGCAGCCGGGCGGCGCCGGTGACGCCGACGTAGCAGGGCGAGCTGACCAGCAGCACGTCGTCCGGGCCGGCGCAGAGCGCCCGCAGCGCCAGCAGCATGCCCTCCTGGGCACCGACGGTCAGCACCAGCGCCTCGGGGGCCACGGTGAGGCCCTCGTCGTGGGCCAGGGTGCGGGCGACCAGGTCGTTGATGACGCCCTTGGTCGGCCCGTACTGGAACAGGGTGGTGCGGATCGCGTCGCGGTCCAGGCCGGTCGCGGCCAGGTGGTCGAGGTAGGCGTCCAGGTAGACCGGGACGTCCTCGGGCTCGAAGAAGCCCTCGTAGGGGCGGCCGGGGGCGAAGGAGACCGCCTGCGGGTAGCGGGTGGTGACCTCGTTGAGGAAGGTCATCGCGTCCAGTAGCGGGTCCGAAAGGGAAGCGTGCAGCTCGGCGAGCGGGAGCGTGACGGCCCCGGCGGGCGACTGCGGCCCGGCGGACCGGGCCCGCTCGGCGGCGGGGACGCTCATCCGAGGGCCTCGCGCAGCCGGGCGGCGGCGTAGGCCTGCGCCTCGGCGGCGCCGTCCAGGGTGCCGGTCATCGCGAAGAACCCGTGCGGCATGCCCTCCCAGCGGCGCAGTTCCACCGGCACTCCCGCCGCCCGCAGCGCCTCGGCGTACTGCTCGCCCTCGTCGCGCAGCGGGTCGTACTCGGCGGTGATGACGGTGGCGGGCGGCAGGCCCGCGAGGTCCGGGGCGCGCAGCGGCGAGGCGTGCGGGTGGGCGCCGTCGGCCGGGTCGGCCAGGTAGTGGCTCCAGTACCAGGCGACCGAGCGGCGGTTGAACAGCGCCGGGTCGTCGTGCTCGCGCAGCGAGGGGGTGTCGGCGCGGGCGTCGGTGTTGGGGTAGACGAGCAGCTGGTGGCGCAGGGCCGGGCCGCCCTCGTCGCGGGCGAGCAGGGTGAGCACGGTGGCGAGGTTGCCGCCCGCGCTGTCGCCCGCGACGGCGAGGCGCCCGGCGTCCAGGCCGAGTCCCTCCGCGTGCGCCGCGAGCCAGCGGGCGGCGGCCGCGCAGTCCTGGACGGCGGCGGGGAACGGGTGCTCCGGGGCGAGGCGGTAGCCGACGGCGGCGGTGGCGCAGCCGACCGCGTTGGTCAGCGCCCGGCAGACGGCGTCGCTGGTGTCCGGCGAGCCGAGGGTCCAGCCGCCGCCGAACAGGTAGAGCAGGACGGGCAGCGGGCGGCCGTCGGCGGGCGGCGCGGGGCGGTAGAGGCGCAGCGTGAGCTCGCCGCCGGGGCCGGGGAGGCGGTGCTCCTCGACGGCGGCGACCGGCTCGGGGGTGCCCGCGGCGGCGCGGATGTCGGCGAGGTCGGCGGCGCGGGCCTCGGCGACGGTGAGGCTGTAGAGCGGGGCGGTGCCGGCGCTCGCGCGGCGGTCGCGCAGCGCCTGGGCCTGGGGGTGCAGGGGCATCGGGGGTTCCTCGGGAGGGGAGGGGGTCAGCGGTCGGCCTCGACGTAGACGGTCTCGTCGGTGCGGAAGGCGGTGTCGAGGTCGGCGACGTCGGCGCGGGCGCCCTCGCGGTAGGCGCAGCGGCGGATCCGCCCCTCCTCGAAGCCGGCCAGGGTGAGGACGTGCCGCAGCTCGTCGAGGTCGTAGATCCACTGGTGGCCGTAGTGCCGGAAGATCTGGTTGACCAGGAAGGCCGGGCGCTGCGGCATCGGCGGGCCGAAGCCCATCGTGGTCAGGCGCCGGCGGTGCTTGGTCAGGAAGCCGTCGCCGGTGGCGTAGCCGACCAGGTAGCGGGCGAGGTCGGGGGTGGTGATCCGCAGGACGCCGCCGGGGCGCAGCACCCGCCGGGCCTCGCGCAGCCAGCCGACCGCGACGGGCATGGTGACGTGCTCGATGAGGTGCTCGGCGTAGACCCAGTCGACGCTGGCGTCGGCGAAGGGCAGCGGTTCGGAGATGTCGAGCTGGGTGAACCAGCGGTCGCCGTCGACCCGGTAGAGGGTGCCGGGTTCGGTGGTGGTGTCGGGGCTGCGCAGGGCGGTGAGGTCGGTGCCGAGGCCCGCCGGGTGGGCGGTGCGGAAGGCGGCGAACTCCAGGCCGGTGACGCCGAGGTCGGTGAAGTCGCTGTGGTCGTAGGGGAGTCCGCCGGCGGCGGGTTCGAGCTTCCGGCAGGTGGCGACGTCGGCGCTGAACCGGTCGAGCTGTTCGGCGAGGCCGTCGGGGTCGTCCCAGTCCCAGCCGGGGAAGGCGTCCTGTCTGTTCATGATGTCGGTCTTCCGGTCGTTCCGTCGGGGGTGGTTCGCGCGCGACGCGCTCAGAGCGGCCAGGGCGCGAGGGTGGTGCGGTCCAGGTCGGCGATCGTGGGGCGGCCCAACAGGGCCATGGTGTGCTCCAGTTCGTCGCGCAGCAGGTCGAGGACGCGGGTGACGCCGGCCTCGCCGCCGGTGGCCAGGCCCCAGAGGGCGGGGCGGCCGACCAGGACGGCGCGGGCGCCGAGGGCGAGGGCGACGGCGATGTCCGCGCCGCCGCGCACGCCGCCGTCGAGCAGTGCCGGGAGGTGCGGCGGCAGGGCGTCGACGACCTCGGGCAGGGCGGCCAGCGCGGGCAGTGCGCCGTCGAGTTGGCGGCCGCCGTGGTTGGAGACGACGACCGCGTCGACGCCGTGGTCGGCGGCGCGCCGGGCGTCCTCGGCGGTCAGCACGCCCTTGAGGACCAGCGGCAGGGAGCTGCGTTCGCGCAGCCAGGCGAGGTCGGCCCAGCTCAGGGTGGGGTCGAACTGTTCGCGGGCGTGCTCGGCGATGCCCGAACTGCCCCGGCCGGAGCGGTGGCTGGCGGCCATCACGGCGGGGTCGAGGTTGACCGCGCGGACCTCCGGGGGGACGGCGAAGCCGTTGCGCAGGTCGCGCAGCCGGCGGCCGATGCGGGGCGCGTCGACGGTGAGCAGCAGGGCGCCGAAGCCGGCCGCCTCGGCGCGTTCCACCAGGCCGGCGAGGACGTCGCGCCGGCGCAGCCAGTAGAGCTGGAGCCAGAGCGGTCCGGTCGCGGCGGCGGCGATCTCCTCCAGGGTGCGGCTGGCGAAGATTCCGGCGACCAGCAGGGCGCCTGCCTTTCCGGTCGCCCGGGCGGTCGCCGTTTCGCCGTCCGGATGGACCAGCCGGTGGTAGGCCATCGGGGCAATTCCGACCGGCAGTTGGAGCGTGGTGCCGAGCAGATCGACGGCCGGTGCGCAGACGGAGACGTCGACGAGGGTGCGCGGGCGGAACGCATAGCGTCCGAACATTTCCCGGTTGGCCTCGGCGGTGCGTTCCGCACCGCTGCCGCCCTCGATGAAGTCCCAGATTTCCGGGGGGAGTTGATCGCGCGCCGCGTGCTCGATCCCGGCCAGTGCGATTGGTGCCACGGGCATCCTCGTTCCCGGACCGGCCGCCTTCGGACCGGTCCACGGGTCGGCAGCGTAGGAGGTCTGCACCACATTGGTATAGACCTTGATTTGACCAATCGTCTGTGCAATGGTCTGGCAACGGAATTGGACGTATTGCTTGTTGATGACATGTGAACAGCGTCCAAGTGTCCATGACAAACCTCCTCACGTGTGGAGTGGCGTTGACCGGCTTTTCCCTTTCTTCACCGCCGCCCGCCTCACCCCCGCACGCCGACGCTCCCGCCGACTGGGTCGACCGGGTGCTGCTGGCCGGCCCCGGGGGTGAGGAGTGCCTCCGCTTCGGCACGCCCGTCGACCGCGACGCCCTGCGCGCGCTGGTCGCCGAGCAGGCCGAACGGCTGGCCGCGGCCGGCCTCGGCCCGGGCGGCACCGCGGCCCTGCGGCTGCCGCCCTCCCTGGGCTTCGTCGCGGTGCTCCTGGCCGCTTGGCAACTGCGGGCCCAGGTAGCGCTGTTGGACCACCGGCTGACCGACCACGAGGTCGAGCTGGCGGTCGAGCGGCTGGCCCCGCAGGTGCTGGTCGGCTCGGCCTCGCGGCCCGCGGCGGCGGCGCTGCGCGGCTACTCCCTGGTCGACCCGGTCGCCGTCCGGCTGCCCGCCGGCCGGCCCGCCGGGAGCGGCCACGCGCTGGTCCAGCTCAGCTCGGGCTCGACCGGGCCGGCCAAGGTGATCGCCCGCACCGCGGGTGACCTGATCCGCGAACTCGACTGCTACCGCAGGCTGACGGCGTTCCCCGGCGAGGGCGAGCGGGTGGTGCTGCTCTCCTCGGTGGTGCACGTGCTCGGCCTGGTCGGCGGGTTGCTCAACAGCCTGCACGCGCGCGCCCCGCTCACCGTCCCGGACCGGATGACGGCGGCCGGCATCCTCGGCGCGATCGCCGCCGACGGCCGCCCGACCACCGTGATCGGGGTGCCGTTCCACGCCGAACTGCTCGCCGGGGCCGCCGATCCGCCGGAACTGCCGCAGCTGCGGCGGATGGTGGTGGCGGGCGAGCTCGTCCGCCCGGGCCTGCCCGCCGCGTTCACCGCGCGCTACGGCGTCCCGCTCGGCACCATGTACGGGATGACCGAGACCGGGGTGATCGCCACCGACCTGGACGGCACCCTGCACCCGGCCAAGCAGCCCGTGCACGGCATGGAGCTGCGGCTCGTCGCCGACGAGCTCCAGCTGCGCACCCCCGCCTCGCCCTACCCCGGGCTGGACGACCCGACCCGCTGGTCGGACGGCTGGCTGCACACCCGCGACGCCGCCGTCCTCGACCCGGACACCGGCCGGGTCACCGTGCTCGGCCGACGGGACTCGCAGGTCTCGATCGGCGGGCTCAAGGTCGACCTCACCGAGGTCGAGCAGACCCTCGCCGCGCTCCCGGAGGTCCGGGAGGCCGTGGTGGTCTTCGACGACGGCGCCATCGAGGCCTACCTCTCGGCCGAGGACGGCGCCGACCGGGCGCGCGTCCAGGACGGCCTCGCCCGGCAGCTCGCCGCCTACAAGCGGCCGCGCCGGCTGGCCTTCCTCCCGCAGCTCCCCCGCACCGCCACCGGGAAGCTGCTGCGCGACCCGGCCGCCCTGCGCGCCGCCGCCGGCTGACCCGCCGCGCCGCGACCCGGCGCGCCCGGCCGCACACCACCCGTCCCGGCACCTCGGCCACCCGCTGCCCGAACGCGCCGGAACCACTCCGCCGGGGGCCGCCCGGAGGATGCCCCGGCGGGCAGGCACCGCCTGTCCGCCGGGACCACCACCGGCACCCCGCAGGACGTCCCTCCCTCCCCGACGACCCCGGGCACCCCGCGTGCCCGGACCCAAGGAGCCCACCATGCAGGACAGCATCCGCGCGTTCGTCCTCAACGCCCTGGCCGAGATGCAGTACGACGTCTCCGAGGTCACCGGCGACACCGACCTCGGCCCGGCCGGCCTGGACCTGGAGTCGCTCGCCCTCGCCGACCTCTCGGTCCAGGTCGAGGACGAGTACGGGGTCAAGTTCGACCTCGACGAGATGGAGACCACCGCGCTGATGACGCTCGACCAGTTCACCGCGGACGTCGCCGCCCGGATCGCCGCCACCACCGCCACCGCCGCCTCGGGCAGCCCGGCGTGACCGACCTCGACCGCCCCGACCGGGCCGAGGTCCTGACCATGCTCGCGGCGTTCGGGCAGCGTGCCGCCGAGGACGTCCCCGAGGAGCTCGGCTCGCTCGAACTCACGTGGCTGATAGCCGAGTTCGAGCAGCGCTACGGCATCGAGCCGGACCTCGACGACGACGCCTTCGAGGCCGTCCGGACGGTGGACGACGCCGTCGCGGTGTTCCGCGCGGCCGTCCGGGCCGCCGGAGGCCCGGACGCCACCGCCGTCCCCGACGCCACCGCGGGGGCCGCGCGGCCATGAACCGCCACGCCCCGCCCGCCGTCCGGCCCGTGGTGACCGGCGTCGGCGTGCTCAGCGCGGCCGGCGACGGACCGGCCGCGCTCACCGAGGCCGTCGTCCACGGCAAGGCCGCGTTCGCCGCGGTCACCCGGTTCGACGTCTCGGCACGCCGCACCGTCCGCGCCGCGCTGCTGCCCGAGCCGCGCCCGGCGGCCGACGCCGTGCTCGACGCCGTCGGCCAGGCCTGCCGCCGGGCCGGCCTGCCCCCGGCCGCGCCCGACGCCGGGCCGCCGGTGCTGCTCGCCCTGCACAGCGACCTGCGCACCCGGGACACCGTCGCCGCGGTCGCCGCCGGGGCGTCGGCCGCCTGGGGCACGCCCGGGGTCACCCGGGTCTACACCGGCGCCTGCGTCGCGGCCGCCACCGCCGTCGCCGACGCCGCCGCGCTGGTCGCCGCCGGCCTGCACCCCCGGGTGCTGGTCGCCGCCGGGCACCTGGTCGAACCGGGGGTGTTCGCCGCCTTCGACGCCGGCCGGGCCCTGGCCCGCGACGGCGAGCTGCGCCCGTTCAGCGCCGGCCGCAGCGGCACCCTGCTCGGCGACGCGGCCGCCGCCGTCCTGGTGGAGGCCGAGCCGGAGGCCGAGCGGCGCGGCGCGCCCGTGCTGGCCCGGCTGGCCGGCTGGGGCCGGTCCGGCGACGCCCACCACGTCTGCCGCCCCGAACCCGGGGGCGACGGCGTGGCGCGGGCCGTCGAGGCCGCGCTGCGACGGGCCGGGATCGCCCCGGAGGAGGTCGGCTACGTCAACGCCAACGGCACCGGCTCGCCGCTGTCCGACCTCGCGGAGGCCAGGGCACTGCACCGGGTCTTCGGCACGCACACCCCACGGCTGCCCGTCAGCTCCAGCAAGGCCGTCCACGGCCACGCCCTGGAGGCCTCGGCCCTGCTCGAACTCGTCGTCACCATCGGGGCGCTGACCGACGGCCTGCTGCCGGTCAACGCCGGCTGGCTGGGCCCGGACCCGGACATCGGCCTGGACCTCGTGCTGGACGGCCCGCGCGCCGCCCGGCCGCGCTACGCGCTCACCCTCAACTCCGCCTTCGGCGGCGCCAACACCGCACTCCTGGTGGCCGCCCGATGACCGCGCTGCGCATCCTCGCCGAGGCCGCCTGGCCCGACCCCGACGCCCGCGAGCCCGAGCCGCTCCCCCCGCTGCCCGGCTTCGCCGCCTCGTCCTTCAACCCCCTGGTGGCCGAGACCGCCGAACGCTGTCTGCGCGCCCGACACGGCGCGGCCCCGGCCCCCGGCCGGACCGCGCTGCTGCTGGCCAGCGCGGGCGGCGACCGCGCCACCGCCCGCGCCATCGAGACGGCCGCCGCCGACACCGGCCGGCGGATGCCCCCGCTGCTGTTCTTCCAGTCCAACCCGAACGCCGTGCTCGGCCACATCGCCGCCCGCTGGGGCCTGACCGGCCCGGTGGTGGCGATCAGCCCGGCCCAGGCCCCGCCGCCCGGACGGGTCCCGCAGGACGCGCTCGACCTGGCGGAACTGCTGCTCGCGGACGGCGACGCCGATCAGGTCCTCGTCATCGCCGCCGAACAGGCCGAACAGACCGAACAGACCGAGCCGCCCGACGACGGCCGCGACGGCCGCCACGACGACGAGGGCGACGGCAACGGAGGCCCCGGCGGCATCGACCGGGCCGTCGCCCTGCTGGTCACCACCGCCTGACCCGACCCCGCCCACCCGACCGACCCGATCCACCGCACACCCGTCCCCCGCCCCGCCCCACCCCTGCGCACCACCGGCGCGAACGGTCCCCCACCCGCCGCGTCCCGCCGCAGCACGCCCCGCACGCCCGTACCCCGGGAGGGATCCACCCCGTGAGCATCCGCAGTATCCGCACCCTGCTGGCCGACGATCCGGCCGTCGGCGCCGGAAACGTCCTCACCAGCCGCCTCGCGCTCGGCCTCGGCCTCGACGAGCCGCTGCTGACCTTCGACACCCCGGTGGACGACCACGCCGCCTGGCAGCCGTTCACCCTCGCCGAGCTGGACCGCGCCGTGCGCGCCCGGGCCGCCGCCCTGCACGCGCTGGGCATCGGCCGCCGCGACCCGGTGGTGGTCTACGCGAGCGACGCCGCCGACCACGTGCTCGCCTTCCTGGCGCTGGCCCGGCTCGGCGCCGTTCCCGCGCTGCTCAACCCCAACCTGGACGGCGAGCGGGCCGCCCGCTACATCGCCAAGCTCGGCCCGGTCGGCGTCCTCGCCGACGCGCCGCACCTGGCCGCGCTGGCCGGCCACGAGACCGGCGCCCCCGCGCTGCCGGAGATCGCCACCCTCGGCGCCGGCGACCCCGAGGCCGCCCCCGCCCCCTACCGGCACTGGTCCGGCGACCCGGTCGCGATCACCCACTCCTCCGGCACCACGGGCATGCCCAAGGCCGTGGTGCACTCGCACGCGAGCCTGTACGCGGCGATCCGCCACCGCGCCCGGCTGCCCCGCCCGCAGGGCCAGGAGCGGATGCTCAGCGCGCTGCCCGCCCCGCACGCGGCCACCCTGATCGCGGTCAACCTCGCGCTCTCCTCGCACTCCGAGCTCGCGGTGCTCTCCAGCCAGTCCGGCGCCGGCGTCCTGGACGCGATCGAGCAGTGGCGCCCCAGCGGCGTCATCGGCTTCGCCGCCACCTGGGCCGACCTCGCCCACCACGACCTGGCCGCCCGGGAGCTGGACTCGGTCGCGCTCTGGTGGAACACCGGCGACTGCGCCCACGAGGTGCACATCCGCCGGCTGGTCGCCGCCGGCAGCCGCGAGTCGGTGACCCGCGAGGGACGGGTCCGGGTGCCCGGCTCGCTGTTCGTGGACGGCCTCGGCTCCACCGAGATGGGCCACTCCCACTTCTTCATCACCCACGGCCCGGGCACCGAGCGCTACGGCCGCTGCGTCGGGCGCCCGCACACCTTCGTCGACTGCGAGCTGGTCGGCCCGGACGGCGACCCGCTCGGCCCCGGCGAGGTCGGCGAACTCGCCACCAACTCGCCGACACTGGCGCTCGGTTACTGGAACGACTCGACCACCACCTACCGCACCCGGCTGCGCGGGCGCTTCCTCACCGGCGACCTCATGTACCGGGACGAGGAGGGCTACTACTACCACGTCGACCGGGCCGTCGACTCCGTCGAACTCGGCGACGGCAAGCGGCTGTTCACCGCGATGTCGGAGGAGCGGGTGCTGGCCGCCTGCCCCGACGTGCTGGACTGCACGGTGGTCGCGGTGCGCGACGGCGAGCGGGTGGTCACCGACGTCCTGCTGGTCCTGGCCGCCGACGCCGACCCGGCCGCCGACCGGAGCAAGGCCGTCGTCGCCGCCCTGGACGAGGCCGCCGCGGCCACCGTCCGCCAGGTCGTCGTGGTGGCCGGGGAGGACATCCCGCTCGGCCCCACCGGCAAGGTGCGCAAGGTCCTGCTGCGTCAGCGCTACCTGGACACGGTCGCCGGGGTGGGCGCATGAACGCCTCCCGCCGCCCGGGCGCCGTGGTCACCGGCATCGGCCTGGTCACCCCGCTCGGCCGCAAGCCCGACGAGGTCTTCGACGCCCTCGCCGCCGGCCGCTCCGGCATCCGCGCGCTGCCCGAGGGCCACGCCGCCCACGGCTGGCTGACCGCGGCCGGCATCGCCCCGGCGGTGGACGGCCGCGAGGTGCTGCCGCCCACCGAGACGCGCTGCGTCGACCGCTTCGTCCTGCTCGCCCTGGCCGCCGCCGACGACGCGCTCGCCGACGCCGGCCTGGTGGTCGGCCGGGACGCCGACCCGCACCGCACCGCCGTGGTGCTGGCCACCGGGGGCGGCGGCCTGGAGACCTTCGAGCAGCAGTCCCACCGGCGCGTCGAGCGCGGCCGGCCCGGCGTCAGCCCGTACCTGCTGCCCGGCATGCTCTCCAACATGGCCACCGCCCGGATCGCCATCAAGCACGGGATCCGCGGCTTCAGCACCGCCATCGTGACGGCCTGCGCGGCCGGCGCCCAGGCCGTCGCCGAGGGGCTGCGGCTGATCCGCTCCGGCGACGCGGACGTGGTGGTGTGCGGCGGCACCGAGTCCTCGCTGCACCCGACCATTGCCGCCGCGTTCACCAACGCCCGTGCGCTGTCCTCCGGCTGGGACGACCCGGCGGAGGCGAGCCGGCCCTTCGACAGCCGGCGCAACGGCTTCGTGCTGGGCGAGGGCAGCACCGTCCTGGTGCTGGAGAGCCCCGAGCACGCCGCCGCCCGCGGCGCCGCCGGGTACGCCGACCTCACCGGCTGGGGCGCCTCCACCGACGCCCACCACCCGACCATGCCGCGGCCCGACGGCGCGGGCGCCGCCGACGCGATGCGCGCCGCGATCGCCAACGCGGGCCTCGCCCCGGCCGACATCGGCTACGTCAACGCCCACGGCACCGGCACCAAGCTCGGCGACGTCGCCGAGAGCGCCGCGCTCCGGGCGGTCTTCGGCGAGCACCGGCCCGCGGTCAGCTCGACCAAGGGCGCGACCGGCCATCTGCTGGGCGCCGCAGGAGCGTTGGAGGCTGCGGTCACGGCACTCGCGGTGGCCCGGGGGACGCTGCCACCGACCGTCAACCTGGTCGAGCCCGACCCGGCCTGCGACCTGGACCACGTCCGGGGCGCGGCCCGAGCCGTCCCGCTCACCGCCGCCCTGAGCAACGCCTTCGCCTTCGGCGGGCACAACCTCAGCCTGGTCTTCGAGCCCGCCTCCACCCCGTCCGCCCGCTGACGCCACCCGGCGCCGCCGCGCGCACACCCGTGCCAGGCCACTCGTCAACTCGCCATCCCCCGGGGAGATCCCGTTGTCCATCCAGTCCATCGCCCACGTCGAGTACCACTGCGCCGACGCCGACGCCACCGCGGCGGAGCTCTGCGCCGACTACGGCTTCACCGCCGCCGCGCCCGAGCCGGACCAGCTCGCCGCGGCCGAGTCCGCGAACGCGCGCACCGTCCTGCTGCGCCAGGGCACCATCCGTTTCCTGCTGCGCTCGGCCGCCGACCCCGCGCACCCGGTGGCCCGCTACGCCGCCCGGCACGGCGAGGGCGTCGCGGTCCTCGCCCTGTCCTGCCCCGACCCGCAGGCCGCCCTGGACCGCGCCGAGCGGCACGGCGCCCGGGTCCTGGACCGGGCCGGCGGGCTGGTGGCCGGGTTCGGCGACACCGCCCTGCGGTTCGTCCCCGAGGCACCGGCCGCGCCCGAGGCCGCCGAGGACGGCGCCCCGCGGCTGCTGGACGCCCTCGACCACGCCGCGATCTGCCTGCCGGCCGGCGAGCTGGCCGACGCGGTGAAGTTCTGCGAGGCCGCGCTCGGCATGCACCGCATCTTCGGCGAGTACATCGAGGTCGGCGAGCAGGCGATGGACTCCAGCGTGGTGCAGAGCGCCTCCGGCGAGGTCACCTTCACCCTCATCGAGCCCGACACCACCCGCCGCCCGGGCCAGATCGACACCTTCCTCGCCGACCACGAGGGCGCCGGCGTCCAGCACCTGGCCTTCCGCACGGACGACATCGCCACCGCCGTGCGCACCATCCGCGAGCGCGGGGTGGCGTTCCTGACCACCCCCGGCACCTACTACGACGCGCTCGCCGAGCGGCTCGGCGGCACCGCCATCCCGGTGGAGACGCTGCGCGAGCTGGACGTGCTGGTCGACCAGGACCACGGCGGGCAGCTGTTCCAGATCTTCGCCCGCTCCACCCACCCCCGCCGGACGTACTTCGTGGAGCTGATCGAGCGCCAGGGCGCCGGCACCTTCGGCACCGCCAACATCAAGGCCCTGTACGAGGCCGTCGAGCGGCAGCGCGCCGCCGCGGCCGTCTGAGCCGCCGCGGCCGACCGGGCCGCCCGCGCCCCACGCCCACCCGAGCCCTCACCACCACAGGAGGCCCGACCCCCATGACCACCGCACCCCTCGCACCCGAGTTCCACCTCACCGAGGCCGAACGCGCCCTGCTGCCCACCCCCGAGGAGGTGGCCGGCTACCTGGAGCACGGCTGGTACCTCTCCCGCAAGCTGTTCAGCGACGAGGAGCTGGACACCCTGCAGGCCGCCACCGAGCAGTACTACGCCGGCCACCGCGACCGCACCCTGCCGGCCCGCCCGCCCCGGCTGGCCTCCTGGGAGCCCGCGCACGGCCCGGTCCAGCGCCACAACGACTACGTGCACTACGAGAGCGAGGCGATCGGCGCGATCCTGCGCAAGCCGCTGCTCGGCGCCGTCGCCGCGCTGCTCGCCGAGGCCGAGGAGGTCCGGATCTTCCAGGCCACCCTCATCTACAAGCCCCCGGTGCCGGGCGAGCCCAGCAACCAGGTGCCGTGGCACTTCGACAAGCACTACTGGCAGACCTCCACCTCGGAGCGGATGCTCACCGCCTTCCTGCCGTTCCACGACTGCGGCGAGGAGAACGGCACCATCACCATGGTGGACGGCAGCCACCGCTGGAAGGAGCTGCCCTCCGAGGAGGACTCCACCCGGCACTTCGCCGACCGCGACAACACCGAGCTGGACGCGATCCTGGACGCCAACGCCGCGTACAACGGGACCGAGGTCCGCAAGGTCCCGATGATCATCCCGCGCGGCCACGTCAGCTTCCACCACTGCCGCACCTACCACGGCAGCGGCCCCAACCTGGCGTCCTACCCGCGCCGGGCCGTCTCGCTGCACCTCCAGGACGGCGCCAACGCCTACCGGCGCGCCACCCGGCCGGACGGCGAGACGGTCGTCTACAACCACGACGTGCTGGTGCGCCGCACCGCCGACGGCCGCCCCGACTACGCCGACCCGGAGTTCTGCCCGACCACCTGGCGGGACGCCCGGTGACGTCCACGGCACCCGCCGACGCGCCGGCTGCCGCACCCGCCGCCGACGCGCCCGTCGTCGCCGCACTCGACACGCCCGAGCGGCGCTACCGGATGCTGCGGCTGATCCGCTCCTTCGAGGAGCGGGCACTGGACCTGGTGAAGTCCGGGGTGATCACCGGCGGCATCCACCCGTACATCGGGCAGGAGGCCGTCGCGGTCGGCGTCTGCGCCGCGCTGGGGGCGGCCGACCGGCTCGCCTCCACCCACCGCGGGCACGGCCACGTGCTCGCCCGCGGCCTGGAACCGGCCCGGCTGCTCGCGGAACTGGCCGGGCGCACCGGCGGCGCCAACCGCGGCCGGGGCGGCTCGATGCACGCCGCCGACCTGCGGCTGGGCATCCTCGGCGCCAACGGCATCGTCGGCGCCGGCGCGCCGATCGCGGTCGGCGCCGCCTGGGCCGACCGGCAGGCCGGCTCGGACGCGGTGGCGGTCGCCTTCTTCGGCGACGGCGCGCTCAACCAGGGCGTGCTGCTGGAGTCGCTCAACCTGGCCGCGATGTGGCGGCTGCCGGTGCTCTTCGTCTGCGAGAACAACGGCTACGCCACCACCCTGCCGGCCGGCACCGCGGTCGCGGGCAGCGCGACCGGGCGGGCGGCCGCCTTCGGCATCCCGGCCGCCGAGGTCGACGGCATGGACACCGAGGCGGTCCGGGCCGCCGCCGAGCAGGCCGTCGCCCGGGCCAGGTCCGGCGGCGGTCCCGGCTTCCTGGAGTGCCGCACCTACCGGTTCGAGGGCCACCACACCATGGAACGGCGGATGAAGCTGCACTACCGCACCCCCGAGGAGGTGGCCGCCTGGCGCGAGCGCGACCCGCTCCCCCGGGCCGCCGCCGCGATCGGCGCCGACCGCGCCGCCGCCCTCGACGCCGAGGTCGCCGCCGAACTCGCGGCGGCCGAGGAGTTCGCGCTCGCCTCGCCGCACCCGGACCCGGCCGGCGCCGCCGACCACCTGTACGCCTCCGGGCTGCGGCCCCGGGCGGGGGTGGTGGCATGAGACTGTCCTACACCAAGGCGCTCAACCGGGCGCTGGCCGACGAGCTGGACGGCGACCCCGCGGTCTGCGTGTTCGGCGAGGACATCGGCGCCGGGATGGCCGGGCCCACCCTGGGGCTGCTGGACCGGTTCGGGCCGGAGCGCATCGTGGACACCCCGCTCTCCGAGCAGGCGTTCACCGCGATGGCGCTCGGCGCGGCCCTGGCCGGGCGACGGCCGGTGCTGGAGTTCCAGATCCCCTCGCTGCTGTTCCTGGTCTTCGAGCAACTCGTCAACCAGGCCCACAAGTTCTCCCTGATGTCCGGCGGCCAGGCAGGCGTCCCGCTCACCTGCCTGGTGCCCGGCTCGGGCTCCCGGGACGGCTGGGCGGGCCAGCACTCCGACCACCCCTACAGCCTCTTCGCGCACGCCGGGATGAAGACCGTGGTGCCGGCCACGCCGACCGACGCCTACGGGCTGCTGCGCTCGGCGATCCGGGACCCGGACCCGGTGGTGGTCTTCGCCCCGGCCGCCGCGCTGCCGGTCCGCGAGACCGTCACCTGGGACCTGGTGCCGGTGCCGCTCGGCAGCGCCCGGGTGCACCGCAGCGGCACGGACGTCACCCTGGTCGCCGTCGGCCACCTGGTGCACGACGCGCTGGCGGTGGCCGAGGAACTCGCCGGGGAGATCTCGGTCGAGGTGTTCGACCCGCGCACGCTCCACCCGTTCGACTGGGACGCGCTGGGCGCCTCGCTGGAGCGCACCGGACGGCTGGTGGTGATCGACGACTCCAACCGCAGCTGCGGGATCGGCGCGGAGGTGCTCGCCACGGCCGCCGAGGAGTTCCGGCTCACCGCCCCGCCGCGCCGGGTCACCCGGCCGGACGGCACGGTGCTGCCGTTCGCCCCGGCGCTCGACCGGGCCCTGCAGCCGGACCGGGAGCAGTTGCGGCACGCGCTGCGCGCCGTCATGAAGTGACGTCCGGTCGACGACGGAACCGGGGGCGGCCGACTGCGGCCGTCCCCGGTTCCGCGTCGGCGGGTGCCGGTTCCGCGTCGGCGGGTGCCGCTCAGAGCACCTTGGGCACGGCCGCCAGCAGGGCCGGCAGGTCGTCCGACGGCTCCCGGAAGCGGTGCAGCGCGGCCCGTCCCTCCGTCCCGCGCAGCCGCGCGGCCAGCCGGGCCGGGAGCACCGCCGTGGTGAGCAGCCCGGTGCCGCCGAAGCCCTCGACGGCCCAGCAGACCCACGGCAGCGGGTAGTTGGCGGCGGGGCTGAAGAAGACCGGCCGCTGTCCCTGGAAGGTCACGTCGTAGAGGCCGAAGCGGCTCCAGTTGGAGAAGCTGAGCCGGCGGCGCGGCGGGTCGAAGCCGATCGGCACGCAGGTGCCCAGCCCCGGGCGGCCGAGCTCGGCCAGGAAGCGCAGATTGGCACGCAGGTTGAGGTGGTCCTCGGCGTACCCGAGCACGGCGGTGCGCAGCGCTCCGGCGAGGGCGCCCGGGCCGTCCTCGGGCGTGTACGGCAGGTGGATGTCGCCGAGCAGATTGCCGACCATGGCGTCCGGCAGGCCGAGCGGGCGGCGGGCGTTGACCGGGACGGTGAGCCAACGGGTCTCCCGGTCGCCGTCCAACTCCCGCAGGGTGTGCGCGACATGGGCGCAGACCGCGTCGCCGGAGGAGACCCAGCGGCCGGCCGCCGCGGCGAACTCCTCGCGCATCCGGGCGATCTCGGCGTCCCCGAAGTACAGCTGGACGGTCCGGTTGGCGCGCGGACCGGCCGCCACCTCACGGTCCAGCACGGCGCGCTCGTCCGGTCCGGGCACCCGGAAGCCGGGCCGGCCGCAGTCCTCGGCGGGCAGCACGCGGTCGAGCAACGCGTCCTGGTCCTCGACGAGTTCGGCCTCCGGCAGCTCCTCCCCCTCGACCGCCGCCGACCAGGTGCGCAGCAGCAGCGCAAAGCTGTGCAGGTCCCCGATCGCGTGATGCCAGGAGCAGCCGAGCACGGTGCCGCCGTCGCCGGTGCGGGTCACCCGGACGGCGAGCAGCGGTCCGCCGCCGGTGCGGGCGGCCGGGGCGTCCAGCGGGTCGACGTGCTGCGCGCCGGGCGCGGTGACCCGCCCCATGGACTCGGCGAGCGTGCCGTCGACACGGTAACTCACCATCGGGACACCGGAGTCGTCGCAGACCGCCTCCAGCACGCCGTCGACGGTGCGCAGCCGGCCGGCGAAGACCGGGACGCGCTCCAGCGCCCGGGCCAGGCCCGCGGCGAGGCGGTCCTCGTCCAGCGCGCGGTCGAAGAAGAGCACGACCGAGACGGCGAGGTCGGCGAGCATGGTGTCGGCCAGGCCGCAGCGCAGCACCGTCCCGGGGGCGTTGCCCGCCCTGACCGTTCGGGTGTCACGCAACTGCGGCCAGACGCTCATCATCCACCCCGGGGCGCTCGTCGAGTGAGTCGTGCGGAATGCCCCGGACGACCGTGCAGATCTCCCCGAACGATAGGGCAGTCTGCCTTCGGCGATCCAGTGGTCCAGTCCAATTCTGTGGTATCGGACCGGACGGACGGTACGGAACGGCGCCCGCACGCCCCGGGAGCGGCACCCGGACCGGAATCCGAGCCGTGGGAGAGCGCCCCGGCGCGCGCGAGGAGGGGGCCGCCATGCCGCTGCCGGTGCTGCTCTCCGTGGTGCAGATCGTGTTCAGCGGCGCCATGCTGAAGCTGCACGGGGTACCCGGTCCGGAGCAGTCCGCCTGGCTGGTGCCCTCCCGCCGGGGCCTGGCCGCGACGGCCCGCACCGTCGGCCTGCACACCGTGCTGCCGAACGACCTCACCGACGACCCGATGTTCCGGCAGGAGCGGGCCGGGTGGCTGCTCGCACCGGCCGTGCCGGCCGCGCTGTCGGTGGCGCCGGCCGTCCTCGTCCTGGCCCTGCTGCGCCGGCAGGAGCCGTCGATCATGCGGAAGTGAGAAGTGAGCCGGCCGATGGAGGAGCCCGCGTTCCGCCCCACCCACGTCGCCCCGCCGGACGGCCTGGCCAGCTGGTCCGCCCCCGACCCGGCGCAGCCCACCGCGCCGCTGGACGCGCTGCTGCCGCTCCAGCTGATCGGCCGGGCCGGGGACTGGGCACAGGTGCTCTGCTCCAACGGCTGGACGACCTGGGTGGACGGCCGGCTGCTGATCTCGCTGCCCGGGGTGCCGCCCACCGCGTCCGCCCCGCCGGCCCGCACCGCCGACCCGCGCCCCGCGCTCGCCGAGACGGAGGGCGTGCTGGCCCGCTACCGCTCGCTGCTGGAGGACCTCGCGGCCGGCGGCGCCGACCTGGAGATGTTCCGGGAACGGGCGCACGGCCTGCGGGTCGGGCTGGTCGTCGACGGCGAGCGGCTCTGGGTGTTCGATCCGGTGCACGACCGCTGGTGCTACTGCGACGGCCTGCAACTGCAGACCTACGCCGTCGGCAACCGTCCGAGCCCGCCGGCCGGCCGGATCCCGGGCGCCGAGGAGCCCACCCGGGTGGCGGAGCCGTGATCCCGCCGCCCGACAGCTCCGACGACGCGGTGCACCCGGCCGGCCCGGACGACGCCGTCGAGCCGCGCAGCCTGCCCGCCGGGCTGGTCGGACGGCGGGTCGCCGGCTACCGCATGGAGTCGGAGATCGGTCACGGCGGCATGGCCGTCGTCTACCGGGCCAAGGACCTGCGGCTCGGCCGCACCGTCGCCGTCAAGCTGCTCGCCCCCGAGCTCTCCCGCAACGAGGTGTTCCGCCGGCGCTTCATCCACGAGTCGCAGGCCGCCGCCGCGATCGACCACCCGCACATCATCCCGGTCTTCGAGGCCGGCGAGTCCGACGGCATCCTGTTCATCGCGATGCGTTACGTCGAGGGCGGCGACCTGCGCGCGCTGATCACCCGCAGCGGCGCCCTCCCGGTCGGCCGGGCAGCCGGGCTCGCCCTGCAGATCGCCTCCGCGCTGGACGCCGCGCACGACCACGAACTGGTCCACCGGGACGTCAAGCCCGGCAATGTGCTGGTCGCCGCCGGCACCGACAGCGACCACCCCGAACACCTCTACCTCGCCGACTTCGGCCTGACCAAGAAGTCCCTCTCGCTCAGCGGCCTGACCGGCGTCGGCCAGATCGTCGGCACCCTCGACTACGCCGCACCCGAGCAGATCTCCGGCCGCCCGCTGGACGGCCGCTGCGACCAGTACGGCCTCGGCTGCGTGGTCTTCGAGATGCTCACCGGCGCGCCCCCGTTCCGCCGGGAGAGCGACCTCGCCGTGCTCTGGGCCCACGTCAACGACCCGCCGCCCACCCTGCGCGAGCACCGGCCCGACCTGCCGCCCGCCGTCGACGCGGTGGTCTCCCGCGCCCTCGCCAAGGCGCCCGAGGACCGCTTCGCGAGCTGCCTGCTGTTCGTCGCCGAGCTGCGCGCCGCCGCCACCGCCCCGCCCGGCACCGCTCCCCCGGCCGGCGGCCCGTGGGCCCCGGGCGGCCCGCCCACCGCGGTGGTGCCCGTCCCCGGCACGCCCCCGCCCGGCGGCCCCGTCCCCGTCCCCGACCCGCCCGACTGGGCCCTGCCCGCCGTCCGCCCGCCCGCGCGCAGGAGCTTCGGATGAACGCCGTGAGCCAGGTGTTCGCGCTGATCGCCGCCGCGGTCCACCTGGTGGTGTGGCCGCTGGAGAGCTTCCTCTACGGCCACCCGCGGGTCCGCCGGCTGCTCACCGCCTCCACCGCCGACGCGCCGCAGGTCCGCCTCTGGCGGGTCAACGTCGGCTTCTACAACCTCTTCCTGGCCCTGGGAGTGGTGGCCGGCCTGGTCGCCCTGCACGTCGACGAACCGGTCGTCGGCCGCACCCTGATCAGCTACCTCAGCGCCTTCATGGTCGCCGCCGGCGCCACCCTGTTCGTCTCCGAGCCCCGTCTCTGGCCCGGCGCCCTCGCCCAGGCCCTGCCCCCGGCCGTCGTCCTCCTGTCCGACGCCGTGAGCTGACCGCCGCCCGGGACGGCCGGCCGCGTCCCGGCCCACCCGGTCCGGTCGCGCAGCTACGGTTCGAGTTCTTCGAGCCGGTCGGCCACCTCCAGGGAGCGCTGCAGGACCGGTCCGAAGACGTCGGGCCAGGTGCCGACGAGGGTGCGGAAGTGACCGGTGGCCTCGTGGACGGCGGCCAGGCCCTCCTCCCGACGGCCCAGCTCGGCCAGGCCGAGGGCGAGGTTGTGGAGGGCCGTGGCGAGGTCGGGCAGGTAGGCGTCCGGGTTCGCCGCCGCCAGGGCGCGGTAGTGACCGGTCGCCTCCCGGACGGCGGCCAGGCCCTCCTCCCGACGGCCCAGCTCGCTCAGCTGGACGGACAGGTTGTTGAGGGCGCCGGCGAGGTCGGGCAGGTGGGCGTCGGGGTTGGAGTCGGCGAGGGTGCGGTAGTGGCCGACGGCTTCCCGGATCGCGACCAGAGCCTCCTCCCGGCGGCCCGTCCCGCCCAGACAGAGGGAGAGATTGTTGAGCGCCATGGCGAGCTCGGGCAGATGGGCGTCCGGGTTCGCCGCCGCCAGGGCGCGGTAGTGACCGGTCGCCTCCCGGATCGCGGCCAGGCCCTCCTCCCGACGGCCCAGCTCGCCGAGCCGGACGGACAGGTTGTTGAGGGCGCCGGCCAGGCCGGGCAGGTGGGCGGCCGGATGCCGCTCGGCAAGGGTGCGGCGGATGCTGACGGCTTCCCTGCTGGCGGCCAGGCCCTCCTCCCACCGCCCCAGCTTGCCGAGCCGGGTGGAGAGGTTGTTGAGGGCTCCGGCGAAGTCGGGCAGGTGGGCGTCGGGGTTGGAGTCGGCGAGGGTGCGGTAGTGGCCGACGGCTTCCCGGATGACGGCCAGGCCCTCCTCCTGCCGACCCACCTCGCCCAGCCGGAGGGACAGGTTGTTGAGGGCGCCGGCGAGCTCAGGCAGGTGGGCGTCGCGGTTGGAGTCGGCGAGGGTACGGCGAATGGTGACGGCTTCCCGGCTGGCGGCCAGACCCTCCTCCCGACGGCCCACCTCGCCCAGCCGGTTGGAGAGATTGTTGAGCGCCATGGCGAGGTCGGGCAGGTGGGCGTCCGGGTTCACCGCCACCAGGGCGCGGTAGTGGCCGACGGCTTCCTGGATCGCAGCCAGGCCCTCCTCCCGGCGACCCACCTCGCTCAGGCGGTTGGAGAGGTTGTTGAGGGCACCGGCGAGATCGGGCAGGTCGGCGTCGGGGTTGGTGTCGGCGAGCGCACGGCGAATGGTGACGGCTTCCCGGATCGCGACCAGACCCTCCTCCCAGCGGCCCACCTCGCCCAACCGGTTGGAGAGATTGTTGAGCGCCATGGCGAGGCCCGGCAGGTGGGCATCGGGGTTGCTCCCCGCCAGGGCGCGGTAGTGGCCGGTGGCCTCCTGGATGGCGGCCAGGCCCTCCTCCCGGCGGCCCGTCCCACCCAGGCGGAGGGCGAGGTTGTTGAGCGCCATGGCGAGGTTGGGCAGGTGGGCCTCGGGGTTGTCCTCCGCCAGGGTGCGGTAGTGGCCGGTCGACTCCCGGATCGCGGCCAGGCCCTCCTCCCAGCGACCCACCTCGCTCAGCCGGTTGGAGAGGTTGTTGAGGGTGCCGGCGAGGCTGGGCAGATGGACGGCCGGATGTTCCTCGGCGAGGGTGCGGCGGATGCTGACGGCTTCCTGGACGGCGGCCAGGCCCTCCTCCCGGCGGCCGACCTCGCTCAGCCGGTTGGAGAGGTTGTTGAGGGCCATGGCGAGGTCGGGCAGGTGGGTACCGGGGTCGCCCTCCGCGAGGGTGCGGTAGTGGGCGGTGATGGTGTGGGTGAGACGGACCGCGGTGGCGGAGAGGCGCCGGGTGGCCCGGGGGAACAGGTCGTAGATCGCGATGAGGGTACCGAGGGGCGTGCCGGGGTGGGCGGTGACGGTGTCGAGGGCGGTGACGAGGGGGCCCGGGTGGTCGGTGCGGGTGGCGGTGGTGATGATGTGCGCGGCCAGGGCCTCGTGGTGGCGGACGCAGAGTTCGGTGAGCCGGCCGTCGAGGTGACGGAGGGTGGGGTGTGACGCGGCACGGCTGTAGACGGTGAGGAGCTGGTCGATCTGGGTGTCGTCCGCTCCCTTGAGGAGGTGGTCGGCGAGGGTGGGGTCGGCTTCGAGGACGCGTCCGATGTGGCGTTCGGCGAGGCGGTCGGGCTGGAAGGTGCCCCAGGGCGGTCCGCCGGGCGCGGGGGCGGGGGCGGGGTAGAGGGCGGCGAGCCAGGTGGTGACGCGGTCGCGGCGGTCGCGGGTCTGGCCTTCGAGGGCGGGCAGGTGCTGCCAGAGCCGGTCGGCCTGTTCGCGGTCGGCTGCACCGGCGAGGTGGGCGGCGGCGAGGGCGGTCTCCAGGGTGGCGAGGCCGAGGGCGGGGGCGGTGGTGAGGACGGTCTGCCGCCAGTGGCGGCGCTCGTGGGTGAGGAGACGGTCCTCGACGAGGTCGGCTTCCTGGCCGACGGCGCCCGGTCCCGAGGGCCGGGGCCGTTCCCGGGGCCGGGGGTCGGCGGTGCCGAGCAGGTCGGCGAGCGCGGTCATGTGAAGGGTGAGGGCGTTGCCGTAGGCGCCGTGGTCGAGCCGTGGCGGTCGCAGGGTGCGGGCGAGGGCGGGCCAGTCGCGGGCGGGCAGGCCCTCGACCTGCGGAAGGGTGTCGGCGAGGGCCCGGGCGGCGTCGCGGTAGCGGAGGTGACGGTCGGCGGAGGTGTCGTCGAGGGGGGTGAGGAGGCGGGTGCGGGCGGTGGCGAGGTGGTCCTCGGCGAGGCTGGTGGCGGTGGTGGCCTGCTGCCACCAGTCGCCGGCGGTGCGGGCGAGCAGGAGGAGTTTGAGCGGGGTGTTGGCGGGGTGGTCGGCGGTGGCTTCGACGAGGGCGGCGATCTGGCCGGTGCGGCTCTCGGCGTAGTCGAGGACGACCAGCAGCGGTTTGGCGGCGTGGCGCAGGTCGCGCAGCCGGTCGGGGCCGGCGGTGGTGCGCGGCCACAGGACGGCCCAGCCGTCGGCGGCGAGCCGGTGGGCGAGGTGGTGGGCGAGGCGGGTCTTGCCCTGGCCGCCGGGGCCGTGCAGGAGCCAGGCGCCGAAGCCGCCGAGCCGGCACCAGGCCCCCAGTTCGGCGAGGACGTCCTCGCGGCCGTGGAAGGGGACGATCTGGTGGCGGGCCTGGAGCAGGGCCGCGGGCGAGGGCAGGCGCAGCGTGCGGTCGGGGTCCTGGGCGCGGTCGGCGATGTCCTGGAACTCGGCGGCCTGCAGACCTCCGCCCGGTCCGACGTCCCAGTCCGCGAGGGCGGCGCGGAACGCGGGGTCGTGGTGGAGGACGTAGGCGGGCACCGCGTTCAGCCGGGTGTGGGCGGAGTGGGCGCGGTCGGCGGCGACGACACCGGTCAGCAGCCGGTCGCAGAACACGGCCGCCCCGGAGAGTCCGGCGAACGGCGAGGTGCCGTCGGCCCGCCACCCGGGCGCCGGGCGGCCGAGGTCGACGACGTGCTGGTTGCCGACGAAGCCCGTGCCCGGGTCGAGGCGGCCGCGCAGCTGCTCGGCCTCGACGGCCAGGCCGGGCCGCTGGGCGGCATCGGGGACGCCCCAGGTCTCGCACGGGATCGCGGGGCCGTCGGTGACGGCGCGGCCCCAGCGCACCGGGGCGGTGGGCGGCTGCCAGTGGACGCTGTCGTGAACGAGGACCAGTGCCGCGTCGTCGCGCCCGCCCGGCGTACCCGACCACACCACCCGGCCCTCCGCCGTCCCGGTGCCGCCGGGGTGGAACACCTTCACCCGGGCGCCGAACGGCCCGGCGACGTGCGCGGAGGTCAGCACCAGGCGCCCGCCGACCGCGTACCCGGACCCGCGCCCGCCCGGCCCGTCCACCCCGGCGAGCCGTACCCGCTCCACCCGACCCCCCGCCCCTCAGCCCTGCGGACCGCCCCCTGGCCGGGGCCGGACCAGGACGTCGGCCGCGCGTCATCCGCCGATGCGGACACCGTAGGGCTCGTGCGGGGGCCTTCGCAGGGGAAAGCCGACTTCGGCCGGACGAGGGCCCGGGTGAGCAGTAGACCTAACTGGCGAAGCCGCCCTTGGGCTGGATGATCTCCAGGTTCGTGCCGTCCGGGTCGTTGAAGTACGCGACCTTGGTGCCGAGTGCCGCCTCCGGGGTGACCTCGCCCGCGATGAACGTGTAGTCCTCGCCGAGGAAGTCGTAGCCGGCGTCCTTCATCCGCCGGTACACGGCGTCGAAGTCGTCGGTCCACAGGCACAGGTGCATGGAACCGGGGCGGTTCGCCCTGCCGTCGGTGCGCTCGCCGACCGGTTCCTGGAACTGGATGAGGTCGATGCCCAGGCTGTTGTCCAGGTTGATCGTGGCGTACCGGAGCTTCGCCGTGGGCAGCCCCTGCGACCTGCCGAACGGATCGCTGTGCATGGTCCCCTGCGCGACGGGCTCCCGCCCGGTGAGGGCCGTGTAGAACGCGATCGAGGCGTCCAGGTCCGAGACCGAAATCCCGACGTGCGCCGCGCGGGTGAGGTTCACCGGGGTCGTGGCAGCGGTCATGGCGCGTCCCTTCGTCCTTCGCTCCGCCACCGCGACGCACAGTCCGTGGGGCGGGGCGGATCCATCGAGAGCCGGACGGAATCGATTCTTCGGCACGCGCGCGCAAGGCGCACCTCGCCGGGCCGGGCGGCCCCGGAGCGGCCGGCCCCGGCGGCCCGGTCGTCCGCCCGTCGGTCCGGGATGCGCCCCGCGACGTCACCGGGCCCGTCGGGCCGGTCCTGCGCGGAGTGGAGGGACCGCCTCGGTCTCCGCTCCGACCGCCCGGAGCTCGAACCCGGCCTCGGCCTCGGCGTCGGCGCGCAGCTCGACCTCGAACGCGGGGCCCGCCCGGGCGCAGCCGATCCCGCCGTCCGGCGGCGGACGCGGTCAGCCGGCCTCGCCGCGGCGGGGCAGGCGGGTGGCGGCGAGGGCGCCCAGGAAGCCGGCCAGGAGCCCCCAGCCGGCGGCGAGGGGGACGAGGGTCCACAGGACGGGGTCCAGGGTGAGGGTGCCGCCGGCGAGGGCGGCGGCCGGTCCGGCCGGGCCGGCCACCGGGCCGAGGACGGTGGACAGCAGGTCGCCCAGGCCGCCCTCGCCGAGGCCGACGCCGAGCACGGAGAGGCCGTAGTCGGCGGAGACCCTCGTCCAGACGCCGACCAGCAGCACGGTGACGGCGGCGGCCGCCGCCAGCCGCACCGCGTGCTGCCGGGGGCGGACGTCGCGCGGTGAGCGGTGGGCGGCCAGCACTCCGGCGGCGAGCATCAGGACGGCGGCGAGCGGGAGCAGCCACCAGGCCCGGGCGTCCTGGTCGGCGAGCGTGCCGAGGCTCACCGTGCCGTCCTGCCCCTCGCCGGTGCGCAGCACGGCGGCCAGCGGCTTGGGCACCGGCAGGCCGATCGCCCCGACCAGGTGGCCGTGCCACTCGCCGCCGAGGCCGACGCCGAAGGCTAGCCAGACCAGGTTGGGCAGGGCGAGCAGCGCGACGGCGGCGACCTGCCGGGCCCCGCCGTTCACGGCGGCCGTGCCGATCGCGGCCACGACACCGAGCGCCACGTAGCCGAGCAGCACCAGCAGCATCGCGAACGCGGCCGGGCGGACGGCCTGGTGGAGGGGGACCAGGGAGGGCGGCAGCGGTGCCCGGCGGGAGACGGCGAAGGTCGCGGCGAGCACGACCAGCAGCCAGAGCAGTCCGAGCCCGAGGGTGGTGACGGGATCCGCCCGGAAGCCCACGTCCGGGCGGAGCCCGAGGACGCCGCCGAGTTGTTCGGCGAGGCCGTCGCCGAGCGGCACCGTGAAGGTGTGCCGGGCGGCGGCGCAGAGCAGGGCGAGCGCGACCAGCCAGACCACCGCCGTCCGGGCGGTGCGGCCGAGCAGTTCGCGACCGCCGACCACCGCGCGGTGGCGCAGCTGACGCAGGAACACCTCGGCGACCGTCAGCGCACCCGCCAGGCCGACGGAGAGCGGCATGGCGGTGATCCGGGCGTCGGCCGAGGCGAAGAAACCGGCGCCGCCGTCGAGGTCGACCGATCCGCCGACGGCGAGTGCGAGCGTGGCGGCGAGCACCGACGGGAAGCCTCCGCCGGGCAGGGTGTCGGCGCCGGCCGCCCAGAGGCCGAGCGCGGCCACGACCGCCATCGCGACGAGGCCGGCCAGGACGACCGCCACGGCGTCCGGCCAGCCGCGCAGCGGGCCGCGCGGTCCGGCCGCCGTGCTGCCGGCCGGGCGGCCCGGACGGGCCTGCTGGTGCATGCGGGCCTCCCTGCTCGGGGTCGTGGTCCCCCGCGCGTCCGGTTCCGGCCCCCGCTCCCGCGCCTGGCACCAGGGTGGCCCAGGTCGGCCCGGACCGCCCGGCCGGGACCGCCGGGGGCCCTGCGGCGGGAGGGCCCCCGGGGGCCGGTGGCGGCGCGTGCTGCTGTTGCGGCGGGCGGGGAGCGGGGGCAGAAATGGATGCCAGTGGCAGGAGACTCCTGCGCCGGCCGGGTGGACCTGGACCGGCCGTCTGCGAATCGGAGCCCTCGATGAGTTCCCAACCGCCTCCCTCCGGGCCCCCGCTCGGCCCGCCCTCCGGGCCGCCGTCCGGGCCGCTCTCGGGTCCGCCGTCGGGCCCGGGCCGCCCCGGTCCGCCCGGTCCGCCCGGGCCGCCGTTCGGCCCGCCCTCCGGCGGTGGCCGCGGGAGGTCCGGTCCGGGCGGGCCGCCGGGCGCCGGAGGGCCCGACGGGAGGCCGCCGAAGCCGTGGTGGCGCGACCGCCGGAAGGCCGCGCTGCTGGCGCTGCTGGCCCTGCTGGCGGCGGGGGCGACGGTACTGATCGTCAACAACACCGGTGGCGGCGGCGGGCACGAGGAGACCGTGCCCACCGCCAACGAGGTCGCGCTGCAGAGTCCGCAGGATCCGGGACCGGCACCGTTCACCCCCTCGGTGGAGACCCAGGCGATGCAGGCCACGGCCGCCACCCCGGCGCCGACGACGGCCCCGGCCCAGACGCCGGCCCACACCGGGCCCGGCGCCACCGCCACCCGAACGGGCGGAACCACGCCCACCGCCACCGCGACCGCCGCCCTCCGCACGATCGAGGGCACGTCGGCGGGCGTGTACGGGGGCACCATGAGCAAGCCCAGCTGCGACGTGGAACGGCTGGTCTCGATGACCTCGACCGGTGACACCGGCCGGGCCTGGGCGTCGGCGGAGAGCATCGGGCAGTCCGACCTGCCCGCCTATCTGCGCTCGCTGACCTCGGCGTACCTGCGGGTGGACACCCGGGTGACCAGCCACGGCTAAAAGGGCGGCACCGCCGTCGCCTACCAGGCCGTGCTGCAGGCCGGGACCGCGGTGCTGGTGGACGCGCAGGGCGTGCCGCGGGTGCGGTGCGGCTGCGGCAACCCGCTGAAGCCGCCGACGCTGGTCGCCGAGGCCAAGTACACCGGCAAGGCCTGGACGGGTTTCCAGCCGAGCACGCTGGTCGTGCTGACGCCCGCGCCGAAGCCGGTGAGCGCGATCGTCCTGGTGAACGTCACCGACGGCGGCTGGTTCACCCGGGAGACGGGGAAGGCCGCGGTCGTCGACCGGCCGACCCAGGCGCCGCACGGCCCGCTGGCGCCCGGCGTCCCGCCGCCCTCGATCTGGAAGCCGGCCTCGACGGCCTCGATGCCGTGGTCGGCCTCGTGGTCCTCGCCGTCCGCCTGGACCAGTACCTCGACCTCGTGGTACCCGGGCAGCCCGAGCACGATGTCGACAAGTCCGTACACGGAGTCGACCAGCCCTTACACTGGGTCGACGAGCCCGTACACCGAATCGACGACGCCCGCCACCCCGGGCACGACCACGCCGGGCACCACCACGCCGCCGCCCTCGACGAGCACCCCCAGCGGACCGACCACGCCCGCCCCGACGACGCCCGTCCAGACCACGCCCGCCCAGACGGCCCCTGCCCAGACCACCACGGCGAAGCCGACGGTGACCGTGACGAGCACCCCGGCCGCCACCACGACGACCGCGAAGTCGGCCCCCGGCACGACCACCGCGGCCGGTACGAACAGCGCCACCCCCGCGACGAACACCTCCGTCGAAACACCCACCCAGGCTCCCGGAGCCCCCGGCTGAGCCGATCGACCAGCGGGAGGACCCGTGCTCCGTTCCCACCTCAAGCGTTCGGCCCTCGGTGTGGCCGGCGCCCTCACCGCCGTGCTGACGGCGTTCGCCGGCTCCGCTCCGGCCGGGGCCGCGACCACGGCCGCCGCCCCGGCCGGGCGCGTCCTGGTCGCGCCGCCGGCGCCGCCGCTCCAGGCCCGGACCGAGGCGGCCGCGATCGCCGCCGGGTCGCCGACCGTCTCGCCGGCGGCGCCCTTCGGGCACATCCCCGCCAACAGCGACTACAACTGCGACCCCGGCTACCTCTGTGCCCTGGTCTGGGACCCGACCGCCGGCGACTACAAGATCTTCTACCTCTACGACTGCGCCCGGTACAGCCTCAACGGCTGGAACGGCCAGGGGTTCTACGCCGACAACCAGACCGGCGGCGTGCGGTCGTACTTCTACGACGCCAACGGCGGCGTGCTGAAGTCCTTCACGCCCGACGGGGGCGCCAACCACACCCAGGACTGGACGCCCGTCTGGTCCATCCGCAACTGCTGACACCACCGCACCTCCCGAGCGCCCCGTCCACCGCACCGGTGGGCGGGGCGCCGTGCGGTCAGGGCAGCAGCACCTCGGTGTCGTCCGGCCCGATCACCCGGCCGTCGGCCGCCCGGACCTCCACCGGGGCGACCGGCGCTCCGGCGGCGCGGTCGACCAGGCGGGCGCGCGGCTCGTCGTCCGTGAAGAAGTACCGCTCGCCCCACTGGCGCATCGCGGTGACGACGGGGAACAGCGCCCGCCCCTTCTCGGTGAGCACGTACTCCTGGTAGGGGCTGCCGTCGGCGGCCGGGGCCAGTTCGAAGACGCCGTGGGCCACCAGGGTGGCGAGGCGGGCGGAGAGGATGTTCTTCGCCAGGCCGAGGTTCTTCTGGAACTGCCCGAAGCGGCGCAGCCCGTCGAAGGCGTCACGGACGATCAGCAGCGTCCAGCCGTCGC
This sequence comes from Kitasatospora sp. NPDC059462, assembly GCF_042749955.1. Classification (NCBI taxonomy): domain Bacteria; kingdom Bacillati; phylum Actinomycetota; class Actinomycetes; order Kitasatosporales; family Streptomycetaceae; genus Kitasatospora; species Kitasatospora sp. NPDC059462. The sequence continues at coordinate 28,648 of NZ_JBHYUU010000044.1, forward strand.
CGAGGACGTCCAGCGGCCGGGCGACCGGACAGGCCGACTCCTCGTGCGAGGTGCGTTTCGGCACGCGCCCCTCTCCTCTCACCTGCGGTCCCGCGCTCCGGCGGGAGCGGGTTTCACCTTGCAACCCTACCGTCCGGGTTCCCGGCGGCCCTCGTGGTTGCTTTATGAAACCTCGACGTGCGAGGGTATCGCGGTAGCACTTTGAAACCACCTTGGAGCCGCGATCCCGGTTCGTCGCGCAGGCGCCGGGAAGCCGCCGGCCTCCCGGCGCGAACGAGAAGGAGCATCCCGCCGTGTCCACCCCCGTGGTCCCGCCCGCCCGCACCGGCGGCGCCGGCCCCGCCGCCACCGCCCGCCGGCTCTCCCCCGCCGTCGCCTGGCTGTTCTCCGTCGCGAGCGGCCTGGCCGTCGCCAACGTCTACTACGCCCAGCCCCTGCTGGACCTCATCGCCGACGACCTCGGCATCGGCCGCGCCACGGTCGGCCTGGTCGGCACCCTCACCCAGGTCGGCTACGCCGTCGGCCTGGTGCTGCTCGTCCCGCTCGGCGACCACCTCGACCGCCGGACGCTGATCACCGCCCAGCTCGGCCTGTCGGTCGCGGCGCTCGCCGCCGTGGCCGTCGCCCCCTCGGCGACGCTGATGCTGCTCGCCATGGCGGCGGTCGGGGTGCTCGCCGTGGTGGCCCAGGTGATGGTCGCGCACGCCGCCTCCCTCGCCGACCCCGCCGACCAGGGGCGCGTCGTCGGCACCGTCACCAGTGGCATCGTGGTCGGCATCCTGCTCGCCCGCACCGTCGCCGGCACCATCGGGGACCTCGCCGGGTGGCGCGCCGTCTACGTCGTCTCCGCCGTCGCCACCGGCGCGACGGCCGTCGTCCTCGCCCTGGTCGTCCCGGCCGAGAAGCACCGCCGGACCGAACGGATCCGCTACCCGAGGCTGGTCGGCTCGGTGTTCACGCTGTTCGCCGAGGAGCCCGTGCTCCGGGCCCGCGCCGGGCTCGCGCTGCTGATCTTCACCGCCGTCACCGTGCTGCTCACCCCGATGGTGCTGCCGCTCGCCGCCCCGCCGTTCAACCTCAGCCACACCGCGATCGGCCTCTTCGGCCTGGCCGGGGCCGCCGGTGCGCTCGGCGCCGGGCACGCCGGACGGCAGGCCGACCGGGGGCGGGCGCGGCGCACCCTGGCGGTCGGGCTCACCGCGATGCTCGTCTCCTGGCCGCTCGCCGGGCTGCTGCCGCACTCGGTCTGGTGGCTGGTGCTCGCCATGGTGGTGATCGACTACGGCCTGCAGTCGGTGCACGTGGTCAACCAGCACCTGCTGTACCAGGTCCGCCCCGAGGCCCGGAGCCGGCTGACCGCCGGGTACATGCTGCTCTACTCGATCGGCAGCGGTCTGGGCGCGATCGTCTCCACCGTGGTGTACGAGCACGGCGGCTGGACGGCGGTCTGCCGGCTCGGCAGCGGCGTCAGCCTGCTCGCGCTCGCCTTCTGGTGGGCCACCGAACGCGGCGCCGCCGGGAGCGGACCGGCGGCGAGCGGGGCGACGGCGAGCGGGGCGACGGCCGGTGACCGCCCGCCCCTGGTCCACTAAGCGGGGAGTAGACCGCCTCGCCGGGTCGGCCACGTCAAGGCGAGAACCAAGGGGTTCATCACCACCCAGTACCCCGGATGCACCCAGCCTCGCCTCTTGTCGAAGAGGCCTGGCCCGTTGTCCCTGCACAGGTAGCGCATGAACCGCCCGTAGGCCGGACCTCCGGCCACGAGCAGCAACGGGGAAGTGAGCAGGGCCCCGCCCCAGACAGCACATCGGAGGGCCGACTCGGAGAATCCACCATGCTTCACCGGTCGAGTATGACCCGCCAACCATGCCTTGCAGAAGATCTGAAGCCTTGGTCGTCCGGACAGATCCTGGCTAGTCCACGCAGGGGATGCCGCCTGCCTTGACCGCCGGGCCCTGCATGGGCAGCTCGGGGGGCGGCTCGTCGGCCGGCGCGGTCGTGGTGGCGGCCGACGACGGGGCGGACGGGGTGGCTGTGCGGAGCGGGGCGAGGGTGAGGAGGACGTGGCCGGGCGGGGCCGTGGTGGAGGCGGTGGCCGTGACGCCGTAGCGGGCGGCGAGCTGCTCCGCGTCGGCCTTCGCGCCCGTGCCGTAGGCGACCGTCGTCGCCCTCGCCCGCGCGGCGGCCGCCGTCCCGGTCGCCTTACCGGCCGGGTAGCCGAGTCCGGCGAGCGCCTTCGACTCGGCGGCCGCCGCCTCCGCGCTCGCGCCGTGGACGTCCACGACGGCCCGCGGCCCGGTCGAGGCGGCCGCCGGCGTGGCGGAGGGCGTCCCGGCCGGCGCGGACGCGTCGGTCGCGGACGTGTCGGTCGCGGACGGCGGCGGGGGCTCGTGCCCGAACAGCTGCTTGACGATGCGCTTGATCTGGTCCGGGTCGACCGTGTTGACCTCCTGGCCGCCGATCGTCTTGAACCCGGTGATCGGCAGCGTGTTGAACTCGACGTTGCCGCCGGTCAGATTGGGCGCCTGCTGGGCGAAGTCCAGGACGTTCCAGCGGTCGTCGATGACCACGTCCTTCTTCACCACGTCGAACAGCCGCTGGAGCTGCCCCAGGTCGTTGACCACGCCCTGCTGCTTCAGCTTGTACACGACCGAGGAGATGAAGGCCTGCTGGCGGTGCGTCCGGTCCAGGTCGCCGTTCTTCAGGTGGTGGCGCTGGCGGACGAACGACAGCGCCTGCCGGGCGTCCAGCGAGCTGACGCCCGCCGGGAGCTTGAGCCCGGTGCCGCCGCCCTCGTGGGTGGCGGTGCGGGCCACGATCGGGTCGTCGACCGGGTTGTTGAGGCAGACCTGGATCGGCTCGACGGCCTTGGCGATGTCGTAGAAGCCGATCAGGTTCACCTCCGCGAAGTGGTCGATCGGGATGTCCAGGAACGCCTGCACGGTCTGGAGGGTCGCGGCCCGGCCCGCCTCGCGGCTCTGCCGCTCCAGTTCGGACTTCGACAGCCCCTTGCCGCCCAGCCTCGCCTCGGCGGCCTCCTTGGCGATCCCGTACGCCTCCTTGATCTTGTGCATCTTCCCGTCGGCGCCGACGGTCTGCACGTAGTCGTCGCGCGGGACGGACAGCGCCGTCACCTTGCCGCCGTTGGCCGGTATGTGCAGGACGATCAGCGCGTTGGTGTTGTAGCCGCCGATCTCGCTGGAGCCGGCGTGCAGTTCCTCCTCCACGAACTCCTTGGGGAGGTCGTTGCCGTCCATGTCCTTGCGGCTGTCGAGGCCGATGAGCAGCAGGTTGACGGACTTGTCGAGGTGCGGGGGCGCGTTCTTCCGGGCCTCGGCGAGCGCGGCCGACTTGACCATGCCGCCGTCCAGCTGGCGGTACTCGTACCAGGTGAAGCCGCTGGCGCCGAGCACGGCCACCGAGACGGTGCCGGCGAGGGCGCGGCCGGCGACGGTCAACGGCCTGGTGCGGGGCTCAGCCACGGTGACTCCTGCGGTCGGGGATCGGGGTCCCGGGGCCCGGGGCCCCGGGGACCGACGCCGCGGGGACCGACGTCTCGGGGACCGACGTCTCGGGGGCGGTCCGCCCGGGGCCGGGCGGCCCGGCGGTCGCGGCACCGGGAGCACGGCGCCGGCCGTTCGCGGGCCGGTCCGGCCGTCGTCGGGCGCGCCGGTCGAGGACCACCCGCACGACCACGACCAGCAGCGCGACCACCGCTGCCGCCGCCATCACCGGGAACGCGTCGACCACCCAGCGCACCGCCGCCGAGGCGAGCGCCTTGCCCCGCAGGCCGTCGCGGTCGGCGAGGAACGCGGCGCCGGCCCGGGCGGCGAGCACGACGGGCGGGGCGGCGATGACGACCCACCAGCGCCCGGCGCGGCCGCAGAGCGCCGCGGCGGCACCGGTGCCCAGGACGGCACCGGCCGCGAACAGCGGTTCGCCGCCGCTCCCGGCCAGTTCGCCGGCCACCGCGCCGGCCACCGGCAGCCCGACCGAGGCCGCCAGGACCACCGCCGCCCCGCCCGGCCGCCCGGCCCCGGCGCGGCGCCCGGCCGTGCGACGCCGGACCGTACGGTGCTCCGACGCCCGGCGACCGGCCGCCCGGCGACCCGGTGCGGCCCGCCGCGGCGCGGGGACCGGCGCAGGGCCGGGAACCGGGCCGGGGCGCGCGGCCGCCTCCCGTTCCGGGGTTCTCGCTCGCTGCCCCGCCATGCCCCACACCCCTTCCGGGTACCCGCCGGCCAACTTCTACAATGCTGTAGAACAAGCCAGGAGCATACAAACCCACCCCCGCAAAGTCATCCCACCGAGCCCCCGCCCCAGGGAAACGCCAGGTCAGCGGCGGCTAGGATGACTGCGAACCGCGCCGTACGAACAGAAGGACCACCATGTTCGACAACCTCAAGAACCTCGCCGACAAGGCCACCGACCTCGCCCGCGAGCACAGCGGCGCGATCACCCAGGGCCTGGACAAGGTCGCCGACGTCATCGACGACAAGACGGACGGCAAGTACAGCGACAAGATCGACACCGCCGCCGACAAGGCCAAGGGCTTCATCAACGGCCTCGACGAGTCCAAGTAGTCCGGCTCCGCCGGCGCCCGCGTCCAACCGGGGACGGGGCGCCGGCGGCGTTCCCGGGACAGGTCAGACGGTGGCGGCCAGGCGGGCCGCCCACCGCGACCGCCAGGCGAGCGCGTCCTCGACCCCCTGGGCGATGGTGCGGCGCGGCGTCCAGCCCAGCAGTTCGCGCGCGGCCGTCACGTCGCTGTAGCAGCCGAGGACGTCACCGGGCCGGGGCTCGGCCTCCCGGACGTCCAGCGTCACGCCGACCGCCTCCTCGAACGCCGTGACCAGCTCGCGGACGGTGGTGCCGTTGCCGGTACCGATGTTGACGACCCGGTAGCGCTCCCCGGCCCCGGGGACGACCACCTCGTCGAACCGGACCAGCGCGGCGACATGGGCCTCGGCGACGTCCTGCACGTGGATGTAGTCGCGGATGCCCGAGCCGTCCCGGGTCTCCCAGCCCACCCCGGTGATGGTGAACGGTGTGCCGTTGGTGTGCGCCTCGATCAACTTGCCCAGGGCGTGGGTCGGGTGGAGGTTCTGCAGCCCGGTGCGCAGCTGCGGGTCGGCGCCGATCGGATTGAAGTACCGCAGCGCGATGACCCGCGTCCGCTCCGCGCCGTCGCCCCGCGTCCAGTCCTGGAGCACCTGCTCCATCATCTGCTTGGTGCGCGCGTACGGGCTGCTCGCCTCGACCGGGCAGGACTCGTCGACGCGGCCGGTCGGGGTGGGCCGGTAGATCGAGGCGGAGCTGCTGAAGACCACCCGGGTGCAGCCGTTGCGCTGGAGCGACTCCAGCAGGTCGACGGTCTTGCCGACGTTCTCGCGGTAGTAGAACAGCGGCCGGGAGACCGACTCGGGGACGACGATCCGCGCGGCGCAGTGCAGGGTCGCGTCAATGTCGGGGTGCTCGGCGAAGATCCGGTCGACCAGCGCCGGATCCGCGATGTCGCCCCGGTAGAACACCCGGCCCTCGACGAACTCGGCCCGCCCGCCGGAGAGGTCGTCCAGCACGACCGGGGTGATGCCCGCGTCCAGCAGGGCCGATGCCACGGTACTCCCGATGTAGCCCGCTCCGCCGGTGATCAGGACCTTTCGCACCACCGGACGCTCCCTTCCTCGTGCGGGCACCCCGTGGCACCCGTCGGAGGTGGGGGACGCCGGTTCGCACCCGATGGTTCCCGGTGGCGCGCAGCGGGCGCGCGCGCCGTGATGGGGGCGCGCGCCGACGGTGGCGGGGGTGCGCGACGGGCGATGCGGCTACCGAGCGCGGGGCGGACAATCCGCGGCAGCGCCGGGAACGGGCGCGGGAAGGCGGGCACCGCGCACAGAGCGGCGCCGGGGAGCGTACTCGGGGGGTGTACGCTCCCCGGCAGGGGGTGGTGGCGGCCACCGCACCGGTCGTCCGGAGGTCCGGACACCGGTTGCCGTGACCGGAATGCTAGACCTGCGCGCAGGTCGTGACCAGAGCTCTGACCAGCTAATTTCCCGTCCAGGACATGCCACTTGACCCCCAGGAACCGCTTCGGTCCCGCCCGGCCCGACGGTCCGTCGACCATCGGGCGGGTGTCCGTCCGGCCCGCACCGGGCGGCGGACCGACGAAGCGTCACACGTACCCGGCCGCCCCCGGCACACCTCCCCACGCGCCCTCGGGCGCCGGCGCGCCCCCCGGGCCCGGCGCGCATCGACCGGCCGGCGGGACGGCCGGATCCGGACGGTCGGTGGCGGCACCGCCGCCCGCCGCGCACCGGTGGCCCCGGCCGCCCCGGGAGCGATCGGCCGCACCGCGCCCGGGGGCCGTGCGCTCAGGCCGCGACGTCGAGCCGCTGGGCGGTGAGCCGCGGAGCGCCGTGCCGGTGCAGACCGGCCAGGCCCGCGGCGAGCCGCCCCGGGTCGCCGGCCAGCCAGAACCGCAGGGCGGCGGCCAGCGCCGCGCTCGCCGGGCCGACCCGCAGCCCGCTGACGGCGGCGATCCGCTCGCCGACCAGCGGCAGCAGGTCGGCGACCGGCGCCGGCAGCCAGAGGGTGACCGCGCACGGGGCGGGCCGGGCCAGGACGCGCAGCAGGTGCGAGAGCCCCGGCTGCCCGGGGGCGCCGGCCGGCCCGGCCTCCAGCGGGAGCACCCGGCCGACGGGCAGCACCGCGCCCACGGGCAGCACGGGCAGGACGTGCAGGCCGGGGATGGCGTCCAGCAGACCGTCCACGACCACGTCCGACACGTCGGTGCCGTGGCCGCGCGCGAGTTCGCGCAGCAGGGCCCGCTCGCCGGCCGTGATCCTGACGGTCAGCATGACTTCTTCGCAGTCCATGGTCCCAGTTCCCGTCCAGAGCGTGGAGGTGTGCTCGTCCGTTGTCGGTCGTGTACCGGTCAGCCCGTGCCGGTGATTACCTGCCCCTCAGCGGGCTCCCGCTATCGGCGCGATCAAGCCATAGTGACCGTCGTAACGGCGGTAGAGCACCCGGCCCCGGCCGTCGCCGGGATCGGTGTGGAAGACGAACGGCCAGCAGGTGAGCCGGAGTTGGCGGGCGGCCTCGGCCGTCTCCAACCGGGGCGCCGGGTGCGGGCTCTCGGTGAGCGGCAGCGCCGTGCCGCCGAGCCGGACCGCGGAGTGCGCCCGGACCAGCCGGAACCCGCCGTTGCCGGGCCTGCGGTGGACCAGGCCGTCCTGGCCGGTCAGCGCGTCGGTGAAGAGGTGGAAGCGGTAGTCCAGCGCCAGCATCTCGCGGATCGCCTGCTCGGGCGTGCGCAGGGCCGGTCGCACGGACTTGCGCCGGACGATCCGGCGTTCGGCCGGCGGGCGCGGCGCGTACTGCGGCCGGTAGGAGCTCTCGAACGCCGAGGCGAGCCCTATGTCGCCCAGTTCGCGCAGCCGCCCGGCGAGCGTGCCGAGCGCCAGGTCGACCGCCTCGCGCACCGCCACGGTGGCCAGTTCCACCCGGACCCGGCCGACACCCGCGAGGTCCACCGAGGCCTGGGCGACGGAGGGCCGGGTGACCGAGCGGTCGCGCGGGCGGGTCAGCCGCAGCCGGGCGGCGTGCACGTCCGGCCCGAGGTCCGCGATCAGCGCCAGCGCCCGGGTCCGCGCGTACTCCGCGTCCTCGCGGGGCAGTTCGCCCCGGATCTCCACCCGGAGGTCGAGGGCGGGCCGGTGGCGCAGACGGGTCATCAGAGGGTCCTCCTTGGTCCTGCACCATGCTGGACCCGCGCGCACCGCCGCGCCGAGGGCCGAAAGGCCCTGCCGGCCAGGCAGGACGGCCCCGGCCGGGCCTCGCACCGGGCCCCGCACCGGGTGCTCCGCGGGGTGGCCCGGCCCGGTGCGCGAACCGCTCGCGACGGCGCGCCTTCATCGGGACACGCCGCCCGGACCTTGAGGACACTCCACCGATGGAGTGATCCATCCGGGTACGGCGCAACGCTCACGGGACCGGCGCGTTTCCCATGGCGTGCGCCCTCTGTCCATGGCGCGCGCGGGGGTCTGCTTCAACAGGCCCCCGGATCCCGGCCGGCGTGGCGGCGGCTCCCGTGGTAGCGCGGCGCCGGGTCGGCCGACCGGTCCGACACCCGGCCGGTGACACCGGACCGTCCCACCGGTCCGTCCCCCCGGTCCATCTGGTGAGAGGTAATGTCATGATCCTGACGAACGAGACCCACAGACCGTCCGCCCCGCCCAGAACCGCCTCCGCGGAGCGCCGCCCGGCCGTCCCCCCGCTGGCCCCCGGCGCCGTGCCCGGCCTCGGGCACGCCCCCGCCCTGCTGCGCGACCCGCTCGGTTTCCTCGGCTCGCTCGCCCGGCACGGCTCGGTGGTCCGGATCCGGCTCGGGCCGCGCACGGTCTGCGTGGTCACGGACGCCGGGCTGGTCCACACCCTGCTGGTGTCGCTCGCCCACGACTGCCCGCGCGGCGCCGTCCAGGACACCCTCAAGACCGCCTTCGGGGACGGCCTGCTGATGTCCGAGGGGCGCGCCCACCGCGACCGCCGCCGGATCATCCAGCCGGCCTTCGGGCCGGACCGGATGGCCGAGTACCTCGCCGTCATGCACCGGGTCACCGAGGAACGGGCCGGGCGCTGGCGCCCCGGCCAGGTCCTCGACGTGGCCAAGGAGATGAACCACCTCGCCCTGGAGATCGTCACCCGCGCCCTGTTCGACGCCCGGCTGAGCGAGGAGGCCACGCTCGCCTTCCACCGGGCCCTGCCCGACATGGTGAAGGGCCAGATCGTCCAGTCGCTCTACCCGCACCGGGCCTTCGCCCGGCTCCCGCTGCCGGTCAACCGGCGCTTCGACGCGGCGGTCAAGGTGCTCAACGAGGTCGTCGACCAGGCGGTCGGCGGCACCGTCCCGGACGGCGGGTGCCCGGTGACCGGCGCCGCCGCCCGGCGCGGCGCGACCCTGCCCGCGCTGCTGCGCGCCGCCGTCGACCCCGCCACCGGACGCCCGCTCACCGAGGCGGACGTCCGCTCCGAGGCGATCACCATGTTCGGGGCCGGCACCGAGACCGTCTCCACCACGCTCACCTGGCTGATCGACGAGCTGATCCGCCACCCCCGGGTCGAGGCGCGCGTCCTGGCCGAGCTGGACGAGCACCTCCCGGCCGGTACCGTGCCCACCCCGGAGGCGCTCGCCCGCCTCGGCTACACCCGCGCGGTCACCCAGGAGGTGGTCCGGCTGCACGCGCCGAACGCCTTCCTGATGCGCACCGCGAACGTCCCGGTGGAGCTGGGCCCCTACCTCGTCCCGGCCGGCACCGAGCTGCTCTACAGCCTCACCGCGATCCACCGCGACCCCGCGCTCCACGCCGAGCCGCTGCGCTTCCACCCCGGCCGCTGGTACGGGGCCGACGGGGCGCAGGGGCCGGCCGGCGGCGGGGGCGTCGCGCGGCAGGCGTTCCTGCCGTTCGGCGCGGGCAAACACAAGTGCATCGGCGAGGCCTTCGCCTGGGCCGAGCTGACCGTGGCGGCCGCCGCCATCCTGCGCCGCTGGCGTCCGACCGCCGTCCCCGGCGTCCGGGCCCGCGAGGTGGTGTGGACGACCGTCCAGGCGCAGGGCCTGCGGGTGCGGCTCACGCCGCGCGGGGGGCGTGCCCCGCACGCCGCCGGTCCGCGCCGCACGCCGTCGGCGGGCCACGACGACACACCCGCCCAGTGCCTGCCGGTCGTCCGCCCGCGCCAGTCGGACGCGGCCGGGCGCGGTCCCCGCGGGCCGCGCGGGCCGCGGCCGGGCGAGGGGTGCCCGCCGGGCGGCGGCGCCTCCGCCGGTGTCCCCGGTTCGTCCGGCGCGTCCGGCGCGTCCGGCTCCCGCTTCTCGGGTTCGGTCGTGCTCCCCGCGCAGGCCTCGCCGGCCACCCGCCGGTCCGCCGCCACCGAGGGCCCGCGCCCGACCGCCCTGCGGACCGCCCCGCGCACGGCCGCCCGCAGCGCGCCCCGCAGCGGCGCCGCCCGCACCACGCGCCCGGCCACCCACCTGGGGCCGCTCAGCACGATCGTCCCGGTCACCACCCTCGGACCGGTCACCGCCCCGCGGCCCGTCACCACCCTCCGGCCGGTCACCGCCCTGCCCCGGCCCACACCGCCGGTCCATCCGGAGGCGCGGCCCGCGCCGGCCGCCCGGCGCGCGCCCGACTCGCTGCGCCCGCAGGGCGAACCGCGCGCCCCGAGCGAGTTGCGGGCCGCCACCGCCCGGCACGGCGAATGGGCCCTGGCCCACGGTCTGCTGGCCCCGGAGGACCTCGCCCGCTACCACACCTACGCGCTGCCCGAGCTGATCGGCCACTCGTACCCCCGGGCCCGCGGCACCGAGCTGGACCTGCTGATCGACACCCTCGGCTGGTTCACCATCCTCGACGACCGCTTCGACGGGCCGCCGGGCCGCGATCCCGCCGAGGCCCGCGCCATCGTCGAGCCGCTGCTCGCCGTGCTGGCCGGGCGGCCCGTCCCCGCGGGCACGCCCCAGCCGCAGCTGCTCGACGCCTGGCGCGAGCTGTGGCAGCGCCAGACCGCCCCCATGCCACCGGGCTGGCGGCGGCGCGCCGCCGCCGAATGGCACTCCTGTCTGGAGACCTTCCTCGCCGAGACGGCCCACCGGGCCGCCCGCACCCAGCCCGACCTCGCCGAGACCGTGCGGCTGCGGCGCCACGCCAGCTGCCTCTACCCGTTCATGGACATACTGGAGCATGTCCACGGCGGCGAGGCCCCGGCCGAACTGCACGCCGACCCGGCCCTGCACCGCCTGCGCGCGAACACGGCCGACGCGGCGACGCTGATCAACGACCTCTACTCGGCGGACCGCGAGGAACGCCAGAACGTCGCGGCCTTCAACACCGTGCTCACCCTGCAACGGATCCGCGGCTGCACCCGCAGCCGGGCGGCCCGGGCGGTCGTGGCCCGGATCGCCCGGCTGACGGCGGAGAGCGAGAGGCTGCGGCACAGTCTGCAGCTGCGGCACCCGGCGGGCCGCTGGTACCTCGACGGCACCCGGGAGCTGGTGGAGGGCGTCCACGCCTGGACCAGCACCAGCCTGCGCTACAGCACGGAGGACGGCCCGAGCTGACCCGGGCCGGCGGCCGGCCGGCCGCGGCGCAACGGTCCCGGCCGGGCGGCCGGGACCGTTCGCCGCGCGGTCACGGCGGGCCGGCTCCCCCGGCCGGCGACGGTCGGCGCGGCGCGGCGACGGTCACTTCCGGCCGCCGAGGGCGAACAGCAGCAGCACGAACCCCGCGAACAGGTGCGTGGCGAAGATGTAGATGCCCGCCCGGATCATCATGGCCTTGCGCCGCGCCTTCTCCTCCCGCGTGGCCTCGGCCTCCCGGCCGCGTCCGCCGGTGGTCTCACTCATGGCCGGGCACTCCTTCGGTCGACGGGCCGGTCATCGGTCGCCCGCGGGCGCGGCACCGGCGTCCGGTGCCCGCAGCTCGGTGAGCAGCGCGCCCTGGTCGGCGATCAGCTCGGTCAGGATCCGCCGCGCGGCCCGCAGCAGCTCGGCGACGTCCGGCGTGCTCAGGGCGTAGACGACGGTGTTGCCCTCGCGGGTGGCCGTGACCAGCTGGGTCCGGCGCAGCACCGCGAGCTGCTGGGAGAGGTTCGAGGGCTCGATCTCGATCGAGGCGAGCAGCTCGCGCACCGGTCGCGGCCCGTCCTGGAGCAGCTCCAGGACGCGGATGCGCACCGGGTGCCCGAGCGTGCGGAAGAACTCCGCCTTCGCCTGGTACAGCGGGACCGGCATCGTCCGTCTCTCCCCGTGTCGCTGGGTGGGCTCCGGGTCGGCCCGTTCGGCGGGAAGCATCATCCCTTGCAGATGAAGATTTCTTCAAGTCGTCACGGGTGGGACGGCCGCGCGGACCGCTGCCGCCCGGGACGCACGGACGGGCCCGGGGTGACTCGCACCCCCGGCCCCCCCCCCCCCCGCGGCCCCACACGACCCCCGCAACC
>NZ_JBHYUU010000044.1:40648-49173 GCF_042749955.1 Kitasatospora sp. NPDC059462
CGGCCGCGGGCACGGGGGCGCCCCCCCCCCGGGCCCCGCCCGCCCCCGTCGGCCCGTCAGGACCGCGTCATCGACCCGCCGTCATCAACAGGGCACCACGACGTCGACGGTCACCGGAACCGGCGACCACGGGTAGGTGGCGACGCTGAAGCTGCCGTGCACGGTGGAGCCGCACGGGACGGTCCCGCCGACGCCCGGCACCTGCACGGTGCTGGCGGTGAACAGGGTCCGGCCGCTGACCGAGCCGAGCGAGGCGCCGCCGACGACCTCGCCGGACAGGCCGGTGAGCAGCTCGACGGTCTGCGGCCACGGGGTGCCCGGGCTCGGCGGGCCGGCCAGGCTGATCTGACCGTACAGCTGGACACCGGTGCCGGTGACCTCGGCGCACACCTTGGTCGACAGTCCGGCCTGCAGGCCGGACGCGCCGCAGGTCACGGTGGTGGTCGTGGTGGTCGCCCGGGCCGCGTTCGCCTGGGCCGGCACCGCCAGCAGGGCCGCCGCGCCAGCGATCCCGGCCGCCGTCAGGGTGAGTCGGTTCATCCGCATGGTCCCGCTCCTCCGTATCTCTTCCTCGCCTCGCCCTGCATGGCATGGCATGGCAAGGCATTCAGGGCATCACTATGGCCACATGTGACATTTCACATGTGGCGTGACGCAACTGTGGCAGATGATTCGAAGGCCATACGGCACAAAGATCCGAACAGTTGGTGATCAGACCGGAAACCGGCCTCGGATGGCGCGATCAAGGTCCTCACCATGTCCCGTCCCGGGCTACTCCCCCAGCGGCAGCCGGCCCGCCCCCAGCAGCCGGGCGCTCTCGATCGCCATGTCCGTGAACGCCAGCGCGTCGGCCCGCCGGCCGAACGGGTTCGGGTAGAGCGAGCGCCGCCGCCCGCCCTCGCGGATCCGCAGGCACTCGTCCAGGATCCGGTGCCAGCGCTCGTCGAACACCGCCCGTGCGTACTCGCCGGCCCCGCGTTTGGAGGCGATCCGTCCGGTGGCCAGCGTGTAGTGCAGCCGGCTCACCCCGAGCACCGCCCGGACCGGCGCCCGTTCGTTCAGACAGGCCAGCCCCGGCCGCGACGCCAGCCGCGAGGAGCTGCGCCACCACGGGTGCCAGTGCTCCTCCAGCCGGACGAGGCTCCAGCCGGCCAGTTCCTCCGGGTCCGTGTGGATCATCAGCTCCTGGGCCCGCGGCCCGCAGAGCGTGACGCCGTGGCGGGCCAGCGTGTGCCAGAGCACCGGTGTGCGGCCGGATCCCACCCGGTGCCGCACCGTCCCCCCGCGCACGTGCGGCCCCGGGGCCGCCTGCGCCGGGGGGCCGGCCAGTTCGTGCCAGGTGAGGTAGGGACCGTCGAACACGGGGCGCGGATGGCGGAGCGCGAGCCGGGCGTGCGCGCGCTCCAGTGCGACCAGTTGCCCGGCCGTCACCGGGTCCGCGGTCACGGCCACGAAGTCGAGGTCGCTCCGTTCCGGGTGGAAGTCGCCCAGGGCCGTCGAACCGACCACGTACAGGCCCTCGACCAGTCCGGGCGCGGCGGCATCGACCAGGGCCAGGTAGGCGTCGGCGATCTCGTGTACGAGAGGGTGCACAGTCACGGCGGCAAGCCTGCCACCAGGATGACCCTCCGTGTCCGCTCGTTTCCACGAGGAAGCGGCGCGTGTTGATGGCCCGTGCACCCTCTTCGCGCCACCCTCACCCCCTTTCGCGCCACCCCTGCGCCACCCTCGCCGGTCCGCGCCGCCCCTGGGCCGGAGGCCGGAGGACGGCCCCGGCCGCGCGGGGGCGGGCGGGCGGACCGGCGTCAGGAGGCCGGCAGGGAGGTGCGCAGCGCGTCGACGCGCTGGACGGCCTCGGTGAATCCGGCGGTGTCGAGGCGGCCGCTGTCGAGGGCGGTGGCCAGGGCCTGCACGGCAGTGTCGCCCTGCTGGAGGTCACGGCCGGAGCAGAGCACCAGGTCCATACCCGCCTCGGCGGCGGCGACGGCCCGGTCGCCGGCGTCGCCGAAGGCCGCCAGGGCGACGGCTTCGAGGGCGTCGGTGACGGTCACGCCGCGGAAACCGAGCCGCTCGCGCAGTTCGCCGTGGACGACGGCGCGCGAGAGCCCGGCCGGGCGGTAGGCGTCGAGGGCCGGGTAGACCGCCCAAGAGGCCATCACCAGCCGGACCCCGGCGGCGATGGCGGCCCGGTACGGCTCCTCGCCGCGCGCCCGCAGGTCGGCGAGCGGGACCGGGAGGACGACGGAGCTCGCGTCGGTGTTCTCCTCCCGGGCGGCGGCGCCGAGCCCGGGGAAGTGCTTGGCCGTCGCGGCGACGCCCAGCTGCTGCTGGGCGGCGAGGTAGGCCGAACCCAACTCGGCCACCACGTCCGGGTTCCGGCTGAAGGACCGCTCGAAGTGGTCGATGAAGTTGTCGGGGGTGTCGAAGACGTCGAGCACCGGTGCCAGGTTGACGTTGAGACCCGCCCCGCTCAGGGTGCGGGCCGCACCGGCGCCGGCCTCGGCGGCCGCGCCGGCCGGGTCGGCGGCCAGGCCGATCTGCTTGGCCGAGAGGTCCGGAGCGCCGGGCAGCCGGCGGACCTTGCCGCCCTCCTGGTCGGTCATCAGCAGCAGCGGCGCGCCGGTCGGCGACTCGGCCGCCGCCTGCCGCAACTGGGCGACGGCCGCCTGGAGCTGGGGCAGCGAGGGGACGTTCTCCTTGAAGAAGATGACGCCGGCGGCGCGGCCCGCGCGGATGGTGGCGAGCAGTTCCGGCGGCGGGGTGGGGCCGGGGTAGGAGTAGATGACCCGGCGGCCGGCGAGCTGGAGCGAATCGTTGGTGGGCACGGGGGTCGTCCTCTCCGTGGGGGTGGGGTGGATCGGGGCCGTCACGGCGGGTTCGGTGTGCTGCCCGGTGGCGTCCTCCGGGCCCTGCGGACCGGCCGGGCCGGACGAGCCGGACGAGCCGGATGGGCCGGATGGGCCGGACGAGCCGGAGTGGGCGGACGGGGCCGACTGGCCGGACGGCGCGGCCGGGGCCAGGGCGGAGAGCAGCAGGGCGAGGAGCGCGACACGGATCGTTCGGCGGGACATCGGCATCCGGCCTCCCTCGGTCGGTCGGGGTCCGGGCGCTCCGGCGGGCGGCGCCCGGGGTGCCCCGGGCGCCCGGCCCGCGACGGCGGGGCGGGCGCGGTGGGGTCGACGGGTCCGGCCGGCGGGCCGGCGATCACCCGGCCGGGGCGAAGGCCCCCTCCCGGATCACGGGGTGGCGCGCGGGTGACACCAGCAGCCTCACCCCGGAAGCGGTCCTCCCGCCTCCCGGAGCAGCCGTCCGAGGACGGCGACGCCCTCCTCGATCTCGCCGGGCGCGCCGGCCGCGTAGCCGAGGACGAGGCCGGGCGGGTGCGGCAGCCGGGCGTGCCAGGACAGCGGCTGGACCTTCACGCCATGGGCGAGCGCCGCCTCGGCGAGCTCGGTGTCCGTGCAGGTCAGACCGGCCGGGAAGGTGACCATGAGGTGCAGCCCGGCGGCCGCGCCGTGCACGACGGCGCCGGGCAGGTGGGCGGCGACGGCGGCCGTCATCGCGTCCCGGCGGCGCCGGTGGCGCGGGCGCAGCAGCCGCAGGTGGCGCTCCAGCGCGCCGGAGTCCATCAGCCGGGCGAGGACGAGCTGCGGCAGGGCGGCGTTGCCGAGGTCGTCGAGCCGTTTGGCGTCGACCAGGAGGTCCCGGTAGCGGGCCGGGGCGAGCATCCAGCCGGTGCGCAGGGCGGGGGCGAGGAGCTTGGAGACGCTGCCGAGGTGGAGGACCTGTTCGGGCAGGACGCCGCGCAGCGCGGGCACCGGCGGGCGGTCGTAGCGGTGTTCGGCGTCGTAGTCGTCCTCGATGACGAGCCCGCCCTCCGCCGCCCACTGGAGCAGTTCGCGCCGCCGGGCACCGCCGAGGACCACACCGGTGGGGAACTGGTGGGCGGGGGTGAGCAGGACGGCGCGGGCGCCGGTGGCGCGCAGCGCGTCGACCCGGATGCCCTCGGCGTCCACGGGGACGGGCGGGGTGGCGGTGATCCGGTGGCCGAGGTGCTGGCGGGTGCCGAGCGAGCCCGGGTCCTCGACGGCGACCACGTCCAGGCCGTCCGCGCGGAGCACCTCGCCGGCCAGGGCGAGTGCCTGGGCGGCTCCGGCCACCACCAGGACGTCCCCGGGGTCGGCGCGGATGCCGCGGTTGCGGCCGAGCCAGTCGGCGACGGCGCGGCGCAGCGCGGGGGTTCCGCGCGGGTCGCCGTAGCCGAAGTCCCGGGCGGCGAGGCCGTGCAGGACGGCGCGTTCGGCGCGCAGCCAGGCGGCGCGGGGGAAGGCGGCGAGGTCCGGGAGGCCGGGCGAGAGGTCGATCCTGGCGGGGGCGGTGCGCAGGGCGTCGAAGGTGGCCGGGACGGGGGTGCCGGCGAAGGGCGACCCGGGTGGTGTCCCGGTCGGGGGCGCGGGCGGGCGCACGGCGGCGGTCCGGCCCGGTCCGGCGGGGACGGCGCTCGGCGCGAGCGGGTCGACCACGACGGTGCCGCCCCTGCCCCGGCCGGCGACCCGGCCCTCCTCGGCGAGCCGGCGGTAGGCGTCGGTGACCACGCCGCGCGAGACCCGCAGGTCGGCGGCGAGCAGCCGGGTCGCGGGCAGCCGGCTGCCGGCCGGCAGCCGTCCGTCGGCGATCGCCTGCCGCAGCCGCCGGGCCAGCCAGTCGGCGAGTCCGCCGACGGGGGCCTCGCCCGGGTCGAGCTGGAGGAAGTCGGCGCCACCGGTTGTGGACCTGTCGATCGGCCGCTCATTGGACCTGTGCACCGGTCCATTGTGCCGGGAGGGTGGGCGTCATGACCACGAGCACCCCGCAGTCCACCGCGGTCCGCGTCGAGACCGGCTCCGTCCACGGCTATGTCCACGGCTACTCCCCCACCGAGGCCCGTCGCCTCGGCGACCAGGCCGACACGCTGGCCGGCCTCCTCCACGCCGGCACCGCCTACCCGCCCGGCAGCCGGGTCCTGGAGGCCGGGTGCGGCGTCGGCGCGCAGACGGTGCACCTGCTGGACTCCAGCCCGGGCGTGCTGCTGACGGCCGCCGACATCTCGGCGGACTCGCTCGCGAAGGCGCGCGCCCGGGTCGCCGCGCACGCGCCCGGGGCGGACGTCCGCTGGCACCACGGCGACCTGCACCGCCTGCCCTTCCCCGACGGCTCCTTCGACCACGTCTTCGTCTGCTTCGTCCTGGAACACCTCGCCGACCCGGCGGCGGCGCTGACCGCGCTGCGCCGGGTGCTGCGCCCCGGCGGCACCCTGACCGTGATCGAGGGCGACCACGGCACGGCCTGCTTCCACCCGCTCGGCGCGGCCGCGCAGCGGGTCGTCGACCACCTGGTCCGGCTCCAGGCGGACGGCGGCGGCGACGCCCTGATCGGCCGGCGGCTGTACCCGCTGCTCGCCGGCGCCGGCTTCCGGGACGTCGCGGTGGGCCCGCGCACGATGTCGGCGGACGGCGCCCGACCCGCACTGGCCGAGACCTTCACCCGGCGCACCTTCATCGCGATGGTCGAGGCGGTGCGGGCGGAGGCGGTCGCGGCCGGACTCACCACGGCCGGGGAGTTCGAGCGCGGTGTCGCCGAGCTCCGCCGCGCGGCGGAGCCGGGCGGGACCTTCCACTACACCTTCTTCAAGGCGGTCGCGGTCAACCCCTGAGCGGCCCGCGGCGGCTCCCCGGCCGCCCGGGCTACTCGGGGTTGTCCCCGAGGGTGTCGAGCACCACGCGCAGGGCGTCGATGAACGCCGCGGTCCGGGCCTCGTCCAGCCCGGCCAGGATGCGCTCCTCGGTGGCGAGGTGGTCGGGCAGGGCGCGGTCCATCAGGGCGTACCCCTCGTCGGTGAGGGCGACGTCGCGGCTGCGGCCGTCGGAGCCGCTGGGGGTGCGGGTGACCAGGCCGCGCGCCTCCAGCCGGTCGAGGCGCTGGCTGATCGCCCCGGAGGTGACCATCGCCGAGCGCATCAGGCCGGTCGGGGTGAGCCGGTAGGGCGGGCCGCTGCGGCGCAGGGTGGCGAGCACGTCGAAGGAGGCGAAGTCGAGGTCGTGCCGGGCGAAGGTCTCCTTCAGCTCGGCGTCGACCAGCCGGGTCAGCCGCTTGAGGCGGCCGAGCACCTCCATGGGGGAGACGTCGAGGTCCGGACGCTCGGCGCCCCACTGCCGGACCACCCGGTCCACATGATCTTCGCGTTCTGCCATGACTCCACCCTAAACGATGCCTTAGCGGTGAGGTACCTCACAGCGTCCACCGCCCCACCCCCTGGTCAGATTCCTTAGCACTGAGATACATTGACTTAGTGCTAAGGAATCGACTCGCCCTCGTGCTGATCACCGCCCTCGCCCCCGCCATCTGGGGCTCGACCTACCTGGTCACCACCGAGCTGCTGCCGCCCGGGCGCCCGCTGCTCGCCGGGGTCCTGCGCGCCCTGCCCGCCGGACTGCTCCTCGTCGCGGTCACCCGCCGCCTGCCGAAGGGCAGCTGGTGGTGGCGCTCGCTCGTCCTCGGCGCGCTGAACATCGGCGTCTTCTTCGCCCTCCTGTTCGTCGCCGCCTACCGCCTGCCGGGCGGGGTCGCTGCCACCGTCGGCGCCGTCCAGCCGCTGATCGCCGCCGGGCTCTCGGCCGCGCTCCTCGGCGACCGCCTCTCCCTGCGCACCCTCCTCTCCGGCATCGCCGGCGTGGCCGGCGTCAGCCTGCTCGTCCTGCGCGCCGACGCCCAGCTGGACGCCCTCGGCATCGTCGCCGCGCTCGGCGGCGCGGTGGTGATGGCGACCGGTGTCGTCCTCTCCAAGCGCTGGACCTCGCCGGCCCCGCTGCTCGCCACCACCGGCTGGCAGCTCACCGCGGGCGGACTGCTGCTCCTGCCGGTCGCCCTGCTGGTCGAGGGTCCGCCGCCGTCCCACCTCACCGGCGCCAACCTGCTCGGCTACGGCTACCTCGGCCTGATCGGCGCGGCCGTCGCGTACGCGCTCTGGTTCCGCGGCATCCGCGGCCTGCCGCCCACCTCGGTCACCTTCCTCGGCCTGCTCAGCCCGGTGGTCGCCACCGCCCTCGGCTGGCTCGTCCTCGGCCAGGACCTGGCGCCCGTCCAGGCGCTCGGCGCGCTGATCGTGCTCGGCTCGCTGGTCGCCGCCCAGACCCAGCGGGCGCGGACCCCGTCGAAGGTGGTCGCCGCGTCACCCTCCGCCGCCCCCGCGGACGCCCGCACCCACCAGGACGCCTGACCGGGCCGGGCGCCCCGCCCCTGGTGGTCCACGCCTCCCGGTTCCCTCCCGATTTCCTTCCGATCCCCGTCCGATCCCCGTCCGATCCACCGTCAGGAGACCTCCCCATGCGCATCACCGTGTTCGGCGCGAGCGGCAACGTCGGCAGCCGGGTCGTGGCCGAGGCCGCCGCCCGCGGCCACCGGGTCACCGCCGTCCTGCGCGACCCCTCCCGCCCGCACCGGTTCCCGGCGACGGTCGGGACCGCCACCGGTGACGCCCGCGACCCCGCCGACGTCCGCCGCCTCGCCGCCGGGCAGGACCTGCTGGTCACCGCCACCCGCCCGGCCCCCGGCCGGGAGGACGAACTGGCCACCGCGACCAAGGGCCTGCTGGCCGGCCTGGCCGGAACCGGCGTGCGGCTGCTCGTCGTCGGCGGCGCCGGCAGCCTCGTCCTGCCCGGCGGGAACGGCGTCACCCTCGTGGACTCCCCCGGATTCCCCGCCGCCCTGCGCCCGATCGCCGACGCCTGCGGCGAGCAGCTCGCCCTCTGCCGCGCGGACGCCGAGGTCGACTGGACCTACCTCAGCCCGGCCGCACTGCTCGAACCGGGCGAGCGGACCGGCCGCTACCGGCTGGGCCTCGACGAGCTCGTCATCGGTCCGGACGGCACCTCGGCGATCTCCATGGAGGACTTCGCCGTCGCCCTCCTCGACGAGGCCGAGCGACCCGCCCACCGCCGCACCCGCTTCACCGTCGGCTACTGACACACCCCTCCCCCGGGCCGGCGTCGACCTCCCGCCCCGATGTCACCCGGACGGGGGACGTTCCTCCAGCTGGCGCCCGGTCAGAGGTGGCTCCGGCGCCCGGGGAAAGACGGGCGCCCACTGGATCGATCACGACCGGTCCACGGGCCAGGATCGACGTCATGACCGTACGCATCACCACCACCCCGATCGGCCCCCGGCCCGGGCGGCGCTCCCTGCGCACCGCCGCCCTGCTCACCTCCCGGCTCACCTCCCTGCTCCCCGCCCTGTGCGCCGTTCTGTGCGCCGTCCTGTGCGCCGTCCTCGCCCGGCGGGCGCGGCGCGGGTCACCGGGGCGAGTCACCGGCGCCGGTCCGCCGTCCACGCCGATGCTCGACCGGGTGCACGATCCCGTGACGCCCGTCGAGGCCCCGCTCCCCCTGCACCGCGCCCTGCGCGGCCCGTGCCCGGCGACGGTCACCGGGCCCGGCGACCACCGGCCGGGGGGGGGGGGGGGGGGCGGGCCCCGGGCCGCCCCCCCCCGC
>NZ_JBHYUU010000045.1:0-48649 GCF_042749955.1 Kitasatospora sp. NPDC059462
GGAGCGGGATCGCTCCGGGCCCTTCGGCGTGGTGTGGGGCTAACAGGACTTGAACCTGTGGCCTCTTCCTTATCAGGGAAGCGCTCTAACCGTCTGAGCTATAGCCCCGTACCCTCGGCCCCGCCTGCACGGCGGGACGTCGTACGGAGAAGGGTACCGGACCCGGCGGGGGTGCTCGCACACCGGGGAAACCCGGTGCCCCGGGACCTGCCGTTCGCCCCACGCCTCACCCACTTAAGAAATAAGGTATTAAGAATTAACTGCCCCATAAGGAACCGGAGAGGCCGGCCGTCCCGTGGACCCGCGCAGCAGCCCCACCGCGCGCAGTGCCATGCGCTGCGTCCGCTTATTGCTCGGCTGCACCAGCGCCGCCGAACTGCTCGGCACCGTGCTGGCCGAGGGCCCGGGCTGGATCACCGGCGAGGGCTCGGCGCTCTACCTGCTGGACCCCGCCGGGATGCTCCGGCTGTCCGCCTCCCACGGCCTGCCCGACTGGGCCCACGAGCGCTACAGCGTGGTCGACCCGGCCAGTGAGCTGCCCGCCGCGATGGCCCTGAAGCTGCGCCGCCCCTATCTGCTGAGCCCCGAACGCACCAGCGTCGACTACCCCAACCGGAACGCCGGGATGGGCACCGGGATGGTCGCCATCGTCACGCTGCCGATGGTCGTCGACGAGCGGCCGATCGGCGTGCTCGCCCTCGCCCTCGCCCACCGGGGGATCGTCCCGCGCCGCGACCTGGACGTGCTGGAGACCCTCGCCGACGCCTGCGCGCACCGGCTGGCGTACCTGCTGGACCACGCCGGGGCGCCCGGGGCGCCCGGAGCGCCGCGCACCGGCGGGGCCGCGCCGAACGGGGTCCGCCCCGGTCCCGCGAGCTGCGGCGACCCGGCCGCCGGGACGGCCCACCCGCTGCTCTCGCTCGCCGTCCGGGCCGCCGGGCACGGCGCCTTCGAACGCGACCTGGTCACCGGCGAGACCCACTGGGACGCCCAGGCGCTCCGGCTGGTCGGCCGGCCCGCGCCGCAGGACGGCGGCCCGGCCCCCGCGCCCGACCTCGACCTCGTCGTCCACCCCGAGGACCTGCCGGACGTCCAGGCCGCGCTCGCCGAGGCGCTCGCCACCGGCGGGCCGTACCGGATCCGCTACCGGGTGCCGCGCCGGGGCGGCGGGGTGATCCGGATCGAGGAGACCGGCGAGGTCATGCTGGACGTGCACCGCCGGCCGGTGCGGATCTCCGGGCTGATCGCCGACCTCGACCACGGCCGCGCCCCCGGTGAGCGCCCCGCGGGCGGACGGTCCGGGCGGTCGGCCGGGGCCGCCGAGCGGGCGGCCGTCGTCGGGACGTCCGCCGCCGGGGCCCGCTCGGCGCTGCTGCTGGCGCTCACCCGGGCGCTGTCCCGGGCGGTCACCGTCCGGGACGTCACCACGGCCGTGACCGACATCGCCCGGCCCGCCTTCGGGGCGGCCAGCATCGTGCTCGACCTGGTCGACGAGGGCCGGCTGCTGCCCGTCGCGCACACCGTCTACGGCGGTCCCCTGCGCACCGAGCTGACCCGGCTGGCCGACCTGTCCGAGGGCGTGATGCAGCGCGCGCTGGCCCGGTCGGCCCCGCTGTTCAGCGAGCCGGCCCGGCGCGGCCGGGGCCGGGACCGCGAGCGCCCGCCGGGGGCGGGCAGCACCGGGGGCGGCGGTCCGCTCGCCCCGGGCGCCTGGGCGGTGCTGCCGCTGGTCGCCTCCGGCCGGCAGGTCGGCTCCTGTCTGATCACCTTCGCCACCGAGCGGATCTTCAGCCGCGAGGACCGCACCCTCTACTCCGCCTTCGCCGGCATCCTCGCGCAGTCCCTGGAACGCGCCCGCCTCTACGACACCCACCACCACCGGGCCACCGAGCTGCAGCGCGCGATGCTGCCGCGCACCCTGCCCCGGCTGCCCGGGATCGCCAGCGCCGCCCGCTACCTGCCGAGCACCGAGGGCATGCAGATCGGCGGCGACTGGTACGACCTGCTGCGGCTGCCGGACGGCCGGATCGGCCTGGTGATCGGCGACGTCCAGGGCCACAACGCCGAGGCCACCGCGGTGATGGGCCAGCTGCGCAGCGGTCTGCGCGCGTACGCGACCGACGGGCACGATCCGGCCGCCACGCTGGCCCGGACCAGCCGGCTGCTCGCCGAGCTGGACACCGAGCTGTTCGCCACCTGCCTCTACCTGACCCTGGACCCGGCCGACGGCACGCTGCGGGCCGCCCGCGCCGGGCACCCGGCCCCGGTCCGGATCACCGAGGACGCCAAGGCGGTGGAGCTGGAGCTGCCCGGCGGCCCGCCGCTGGGCGTCGCCCCGGACCGGCCGTACCCGCTGGCGGTGGAGCACCTGACGCCCGGCGAGACGCTGCTCGTCTACACCGACGGCCTGGTGGAGGACCGCGAGGAGGACTACGACGAGTCGGTGCAGCGGATGCTCGGCGGACTGGAGCTGTGGGCGCGCAACGCCGGTCCGGTACGGGTGGAGCCCGGTCCGGCGCTGGAGAGATTGGCCGATCTGCTCACCCTGAACGTCACCGAACGGCGTTCGCGCCCGGACGACGTCGCGTTGCTGCTGTTGCACCGGTTGTCGGCTGTGCACTAGCGGGGCGGGTGGGACACCGGTCGACGGTCCACGGACGGCCCACGGACGGCCCACGGGGCGCCCGATCGGGCCCGAAGCAGTACGGATTGGCGCGGTATTGACAGGATATCGACGAGATCCGGTCACTTGGCGAGATCCGTTCACACCTTCGTAGGATCATCGCCCTAGAATTCGCCGCGTGACGATGACTCAGTGGTGCGCAACGGCAACAGGCGTGCTCGCCGTCCTCGCCCTCGTGGCCGCCGCCCGCTACCGCGCGGTCGCCGCCACCCAGCGCCGCCGGGCCGGCGACCAGCAGCGCGAGATCGCCGCCCTGCGCGACCGGCTGACCAGCGAACTCTCCCGCCGCAGCGCCGAACTGGCCGCCGTCCAGCACGAACAGGAGCTCACCGCCTCCACCCAGCGGGCCTTCCTCAGCGTCGCCCGCCGGATCCTGGTGATGGCCCACGACCAGCAGGCCCTGCTGGACGAGATGGAGCGCACCCACGACGACCCGGCCCTGCTGGAGGGCCTGCTCAAGGCCGACCACGCCGCCGCCCAACAGGCCCGCCTCGCCCAGACGCTGGCCGTGCTCTGCGGCGCCCGGGCCGGCCGGCACTGGCCCGAGCCGGTCTCGCTGGAGGACGTCGTGCGCGGCGCCCAGTCGCGCATCCTGCCCTTCCAGCGGGTGATGATCCGCAGCCGGATCGAGACCGCCGTGGTCGGCGCGGCCGCCGAGGCGCTGATCCACGCGGTGGCCGAGCTGCTCGACAACGCCACCCGCTACTCCCCGCCCAGCACCCAGGTGTTCGTCACCCTGATGCCCGTGCACAACGGCGCCGTCATCGAGATCGACGACGGCGGCGTCGGCATGCCCGAGCAGGCCGTGGCCAAGGCCTCCGCCGCCCTGGCGGGCGGTTCCACGGTGGAGATCTCCCGGCTCGGCGAGGTGCCGCAGCTCGGCCTGGCCGCCGTCGGCCGGCTCGCCGAGCAGTACGGGTTCCGGGTCACCCTCAGCTCCGCGCCCTCGCCCTACGGCGGGGTGCGGGTCGTGGTGCTGCTGCCGAACGCGCTGCTCACCGAGCCGCTGCCGCCGACCGTGCCGGGCCTCGGCGCGGGCGACGCGGTGTTCGGCGGCGGACCGCGCCGCCCCGGCCCGCCGCCGGCCGCGACCGACCGGGGCACCGGGTACGGAGCGGCGCCGGCCCGGCCCGGCCAGGGCGCGGCCGCCCCGTACGACCCGGCCCGGGCGACCGGCCACCCGCCCGCGTACCCGCCGGTCAGCGGCTACCCGCCGGCCGTCACCCCGCCCGCCGCGCCCCGGACCGGCGACGCTCCCGGGGCCGGCGCCCCGGGGGACGGCGCCCCGGCGTACGGCGCCACCCCGCCGCCGCTGCCCCGCCGGAGCCACCGGCGCGGCCGTGCCGCCTCCCGGCACGCGGCCGGCTCCGCCGCCACCCCGCCGCCTCCGCCGTACCGCTCGGCGCAGCAGGCCCAGGCGTTCATGTCGATGTTCCAGGCCGGAACCGCCAGCGGCCGTTCGGCCGCCCGGGCCAACTCCCAGGCCCAGACGGCGTACCAGGCCAGGGCCGGGGCCGAGGCCGGTCAGCAGGACCGGGCCCGCCCCCGCGGCCCGTTCGGCCAGGACCAGGGCGGTCCCCTCCCCTCGGGCCACTCCCCGGCCCCCGCCCCGCACGACCCTTCCCTTCCCGCTTCCCCCCAGCTTCCCCAGCGCTCCGGAGAGTTCCATGACCACCACCCCTGACCTCGGCTGGCTGCTCGCCGACATCATCAACGTCCCCGAGGTCCAGCACGCCGTCGTGGTGTCCAACGACGGCCTGGAGATCGGGCGCAGCGAGGGCATCGTCCGCGAGGACGCCGAGCGGCTCGCCGCCGCCTGCTCCGGCCTGCAGTCGCTGGCCCGCGGCGTCGCCCAGGGCTTCGGCGGTCACCACAGCTCCACCCGGCAGATCATCATCGAGTACGGCGGCGGCTACCTCTTCATCGTCGCCGCCGGGGCCGGCGCCCACCTGGCCGTGGTGACCGGCGAGGCCGTCGACGCCGGCCTGGTCGCCTACCAGATGCAGGTCCTCGTCGAGCGGATCGGCACCCACCTCACCAGCCCGCCGCGCGCCGACCTCGCGGCGGGGGGCCACCGGTGAGCGGCGGCCCGGTCCGCCCCTACGTCATCACCGGCGGCCGCAGCCGCTCCACCCGCCCCGAGCTGGCGGTCGAGAGCCTGGTCAGCGCCTTACCGGAGCGGCCCGAACTGCCCGAGGACGCGCTGCTCAACCGTGAGCACCAGCGCATTGTCGACCTCTGCCGCAGCCTGCTGTCGATCGCCGAGGTGGCGGCCCACCTGGGGCTGCCGCTCGGCGTCGTCAAGGTGCTGGTCGGCGACCTCTGGGACCTCGGCGCCGTCCAGGTGCTCCCGCCCGTCCCGCAGGCCGAGCGTCTGCCCACCACTCTCCTGGAAGAGGTGCTCGTTGGCCTCCGCCAACTCCGCTGACCCGCTCGCCGGCCCGGTGGCCGACGCGTCCTTCGGCCCGCCCGCCGAGCCCCAGTACCTGCCGCCGTCCGTCCAGGGCGCGGTGAAGATCCTCGTCACCGGCCCGTTCGGGGTCGGCAAGACCACCCTGGTCGGCTCGCTCAGCGAGATCACCCCGCTGCGCACCGAGGAGACCATGACGGCGGCGAGCGCCGGCGTGGACGACCTCACCGGGCGCGGCGACAAGAGCACCACCACGGTGGCGCTGGACTTCGGCCGGATCACCCTCAACCGGCGGCTCGCGCTGTACCTGTTCGGCACGCCCGGCCAGCAGCGGTTCTGGCCGCTCTGGGACGACCTGTCGCGCGGCGCGCTGGGCGCGATCGCCATGGTCGACCTGCGCCGCCCGGACGAGAGCTTCGACGTGCTCGGCCGGCTGGAGGAGCAGCAGATCCCGTTCGCCGTCGCGGTCAACACCTTCCCGGACTCCCCGAGTTACCCGGAGGAGGAGATCCGGGCCGCGCTGGACCTGCTGCCCGGGGCGCCGGTGCTGTACTGCGACGCCCGGGACCGCCGGGCGGCGTACGACCTGCTGATCGACTTCGTCGACCACCTGCACCGCACCGCCGTCCTGGAGCTGGAGCGATGACCCTTCCCGAGCCCGCCGGCACGGCCGCCGTCCCGCCCCCGGGGTGCCCCGCGCACGCGGGCGGGACGCCCGGCGCCGCGACCCACCGCGGGACGCTGCCCGGCGGGCTGCCCGTCGGGGTGCCGCTCACCCCGCTGTACGGCGCCGCCGTCGCCGACGACCCGCACGGCCTGTACGCCCGGCTGCGCGCCCAGTACGGCCCGGTGGCGCCGATCGAGCTGGAGCCGGGGGTGGAGGCCTGGCTCGTCCTCGGCTACCCCGAGCTGCTCGAACTCACCCGCAACGAGGCGCTGTTCTCCAAGGACTCGCGCCGCTGGCGGGTGCCCGCCGAGGGCCGGCTGGCCGCGGACTCGCGGCTCCAGCCGATGACCTCCTGGCGCCCGACCCTGCTCAACCTGGACGGTGCCGAGCACCAGCGGCTGCGCGCGGCCGTCGCCGACACCCTCGCCCAGATCGACCACCGGCAGCTGCGCGGGACCACCGAGTCCGCCGCCGATGCGCTGATCGACAGCTGGGGCCCGGACGGCACCGCCGACCTGGTCGCCCAGTACGCGCGCCGGCTGCCGCTGCTGGTCTTCACCCAGCTGCTCGGCCTGCCCCCCGAGGCCGGCCCGCACCTCATCCGGCTGATCAGCCACATCGCCGACAGCGGCGCCGAATCGGTGCGCGCCAACCAGGAGTTCCAGGCCGTCCTGGTCGACCTGGTGCAGCGCCGCCGGGCCACCCCCAGTGCCGACCTCACCTCCTGGCTGCTGGCCCACCCGGCCGCGCTGACCGACGAGGAGGCGGTGCACCACCTGGTGGTGATGATGGTCGCGGGGAACGAGACCACCATCTGCTGGACCGGCAACACGCTGCGGCTGCTGCTCACCGACCGCCGTTTCCGGGCCACCCTCACCGGCGGCCGGCTGACCGTCGCCGACGCGCTGGAGGAGGTGCTCTGGCGCGACCCGCCGACGCAGAACTTCCCCGGCCGCTGGGCCACCGGCGACACCGTCCTCGGCGGCCAGTACATCAGCGAGGGCGACATGCTGGTGCTCGGTCTGGCCGCGGCCAACGCCGACCCGGCCGCCCAGGGGCCCGGCGCGCTCGGCCACGGCGCGCTCGGCGGCAACCGGGCGCACCTGGCGTGGGGCGCGGGCAAGCACGTCTGCCCGGCCCAGCACCCGGCCCGGATCATCGTCGAGACCGCCGTCGAGACCCTGCTGCACCGGCTGCCGGACCTCCAGCTGGCCGTGCCGGCCCATGAGCTGGCCTGGCGTCCGTCCCCCTGGTCGCGCGCCCTGATCAGCCTTCCGGTGCTCTACAGCGCCTTCACCCCGCCCCGCCCGCCCGCCCCCGAGAGGCCCTCCGCATGGACACCGCCGCCGATACCGGCAGACCAGGAACCGACCGTCACGCCGGACCCGGCGCAGGGGGCGCGGACGCCGGAGGGGACACCGGCGGCGCCGGCCTTCGGGGCGGGCGGCCCGGACCCGTCCGGCTCGACGCCCTCGGACGCGACCAGCACGGGGAGAACGCCCGCCTCCGGGAAGCCGGCCCGGCGGTCCTGGTGGAGCTCCCTGGCGGGGTGGTGGTCTGGGCAGTGACCCACCACGACACCCTGCAAGGCCTGCTCGCCGACCCGCGCGTCGGCAAGAACCCGCAGCTGTGGACGACCTTCCGGGAGGGGCGGCTGCCCGAGGGCTGGCCGCTGATCACCTTCGTCACCGTCCCCGGCATGATCACCGCCGACGGCGAGGACCACCGGCGGCTGCGCGGCCTGGTCACCCAGGCGTTCACGCCGCGCCGGATCGCCGCCCTGCAGCCCGCGATCGAGGCCCGGGCGACCGCGCTGCTCGACCGGACCGCCGGGCTGGAGGGCGCCTTCGACCTGCGCGAGCACTTCGCCTACCCGCTGCCGATGCAGGTGATAGGCGAGCTGCTCGGCCTGCCGCCCCGGCAGCAGGACGAGCTGCACGAGCTCTCCGACACCCTGGTCTCCAGCTCCGCGACGCCCGAGGCCGCCGTCGCCGCGCAGCGGTCGCTGTTCGCGCTGCTCTCCTCGGTGGTCGCCGCCAAGCGGGCCGAGCCCGGCGACGACCTCACCACCGCCCTCATCGCCGCGCGCGAGGACGACGACCGGCTCAGCGAGAGCGAGCTGGTCGGCACCCTGCTGCTGATGCTGGTGGCGGGCCACGAGACCACGCTCAACCTCATCACCAACGCGGTCCGCGCCCTGCTCGCCCACCCCGGGCAGCTGCGGCTGGTGCTGGACGGCACCGTGCCGTGGTCGGCGGTCGTCGAGGAGACGCTGCGCCACGACTCGCCGGTCGGCCAGTTCCCGCTGCGCTACGCGACCGAGGACATCCCGGTCGGGGACGTGGTGATCCGGCGGGGCGAGGCGCTGCTCGCCTCCTACGCGGCCGCCGGGCGCGACGGCGCCCACCACCCGGACGCCGACCGCTTCGACGTCACCCGGCAGCCGAACCGGCACCTGTCCTTCGGGCACGGCCCGCACTTCTGCCTCGGCTCCGGGCTCGCCCGACTGGAGGCGGAGACGGCGCTGCGGCTGCTGTTCGAGCGCTACCCGGCGCTGGCGCTCGCGGACGGGCCGGCGCCGGAGCCGATCGGGTCGTTCGTCAGCAACAGCGTGCGCACGCTGCGGGTGACCGCCCGGGCCGCGCGGTGACCGAGGGCGGCCCGGGTCGTTGGGGGGTTCATGAAGAAACTCGCCACCCTGGCCGCCCTCACCCTGGCCGGTCTCGCCGCCGCCGCGCCCGCCGCGTCCGCCGCCACCTCGACCGCGTCCTCCCCGGACGCGCTCGGCGGGCTGTCCAACGGACTCACCGTCTCCCCCGCCGACCTCGTCATCCACAAGGCGAAGGACCTGCCGCTGGTCGGCAGGGCCGCCACCGAGATCGAGGCCATCGGCACCGGCCAGCTGACCCACCCGGGCCTCAGCGGCCAGATCGGGCAGGGCCTGTGACCGGCGCGCGGCGGCCCGCCGCGCTCGCCCTGGCCGCGCTGGCGCTGTCCGTCGCGCCGGCGCCCGCCTTCGCGGCCGAGCCCCCGGCGGCCCTCCCGTCCGCCGGGGACTTCGGAGCCGCCGCGTCCTGCCTTCAGGAGGTGGCGGTCGTCCCGGCGCTCGGCAGCCACGCCGCCGGGCCGGCCCACTGCGCCAACGGCAGCGTGCTCGACCACGCCGTGGGCACGCTGGGCTCGCTCACCCGGTGACGTACAGCCCCTGCAGCTCCCGGTAGTCCAGCCCGCCGTCGAGCGCGGTGTACGTGCCGTCCGCGTACACCTCCTCGGCGGCGCGGCGCACCGCCGCGTACGCCGCCCGCGCCAGACCGGGCCCCAGGCTGACCCGGGCCACGCCGAGCGCCGCCAGCTCCGGCACGGCCGGCGCGCCCGGCCCGGCCAGCACGTTCAGCGGCGCCGGGACGGCCTCCACCAGCGCGGCGATCACCGCGGGGTCGGCCACCCCCGGCACGAAGACGCCGTCCGCGCCGGCCTCGGCATAGGCCCGCAGCCGGGCCACCGCCTCGTCCAACCGTCCTTCCGGCGCGCCGAGCTGCCGCAGGAACACATCGGTGCGGCCGTTGACGAACAGCGGCACGCCGGCCGCGTCCGCCGCCGCGCGGGCCGCCGCGATCCGCTCGGCCGCCTCGGCGGCGGGCCGGGCGCCGTCCTCCAGGTTGACGCCCACCGCGCCGGTGGCGAGCAGGGCGGCGACCGTCTCGCCGACCCCGGCGGCGGTGTCGGCGAACCCGCTCTCCAGGTCCGCGGTGACCGGCAGCGGCCCGGCCGCGCGGACCACCAGCGCGGTCTGCGCCAGCACCGCGTCCCGGTCGGCGGCGTCGCCGTCGGCGCTGCCGAGCGTCCAGCTGACACTGGCGCTGGCGGTGGCGACGGCCGGTGCCCCGGCGGCCGCGACCAGCCGGGCGCCGACCGCGTCCCAGACGTTGGCGAGCACCAACGGCTTCCCCGGGCGGTGGAGTTCGTGCAGACGGCGGGCCTTGTCCCGCTGCTCCGTCGACGTCGTCATCGCGTCCGCCCCCCTACTTCGCGGCCGGGCTGAGGCGGGAGGTCACGCCGATCCGGTTCCAGGAGTTGATGGTGATGATCAGCGCGATCAGCTGCGCCAGCTCGGCCGGCTCGAAGTGGGCGGCGGCCTCGTCGTAGACGGCGTCCGGCACGTGCCCCCGGGTCAGCAGGGTGATCGACTCGGTCAGCGCCAGGGCGGCGCGCTCCTTGGCGGTGAACCAGGAGGTCTCGCGCCAGGCGGGGAGGGAGAGCAGCCGGCGGTGCTGCTCGCCGTGCTCGACCGCGTCGGTGGAGTGCATGTCGATGCAGAACGAGCAGCCGTTGATCATCGAGGCGTGCACCTTGACCAGCTCCGCGAGCACCGGGTCCACGCCCTGACGGGCGGCGCGCTCCACGGCGAACATCGCCTTGTAGTACTCCGGCGCCAGGTCGGGCAGCGAGATCCGCTGGCTCGGGGCGGGTACGGCGGCGTCGGTGGTGGTCGGGGTGATCGTCCCGTTCGTGGTCGTCATGACCGCCAGCCTAGGAACACGGCGGCCCGCTGTCCCGGTACGTTCGGCCATCGGAATCGTGGGCCACTTCGGGCCCGGCGGCCGGGTGCGGGCAGCGATTCTGGCACGACCGGACGGTCGGGCGGAAGGGCCCGGGCCACTCCCGGGCCACTCCCGGGCCCCTCCCGGTCAACGAACGGGCGTGCGAGGATCGCGGGGAGGGCGGTGCGGCCGAGGTCAGGGGGACAGGACGTGTGCACGGCGTTCGTGAGCATCGAGCCGGCGTCGGCGGTGCCGGTGCTGCTGCTGTCGGTGCGGGACGAGTACGCCGGACGGCGGTGGGCGCCGCCCGGGCGCCACTGGCCCGCGCAGCCGTCGGCCGTCGGCGGGCTGGACCTGGTCGCGGGCGGGACGTGGCTCGCCGTGGAGCCGGGCGGCGCGGGCGCCCCGGGGCCCGTCGCCGCGTGCCTGCTGAACGGCTTCGGCACCCCGGCACCGGCGGAGGGCCGGCTCTCGCGCGGTGAACTGCCGCTGCTCGCCGTCCGGGGCGGCCGGATCGACGAACGGGACCTCGACCGGTACGACCCCTTCCACCTGGTGGTCCTCCGGCCGGCCGGCGCCCACGTGCTGAGCTGGGGCGGGAGCGGCGGCCGGCTCGTCGGGACGGAGCTGCCGGCCGGCCTGAGCGTGATCCTCAACGACGGGCCGGAGGGGCTGGCCGAGAGCCGCACCACCTCCGAGCGGATCCGCACCCTGATGGCCGCCCGCGCCGCCCACTTCCGCGCCCGCTTCGCCGCCGAACCCCGGCCCGAGCCCCGCCCCGGCGCCGCGACGGCCGAGCAGGCCTGGGGCGGCTGGCTGCCGATCGTCACCGGCGACGGCCTGGCGCTCGACGACTCGGCCGCCCTGGTCCAGCGGCGCGAGTTCGGCGACGGACGGCTCTGGGGGTCGTCCTCGATCTCCCTGCTCGCCCTCGGCGGCGGGGGCGTCCGCTACGACTTCGCCGCCGCCCCCGTGGAACCGGGTGGCCGCGCGGACTGGCGGCGGGTGGAGCCGTAGCCGACGCCCGGGGCCGGTCCTCCCGGTCACCGCCTGTCGGCTGCGGATCAGCGGGACCGTCGACGAACCGCTCGGCCGGAACTCCACGGTGGCACCGTCCGCCGATCTGCGTCGCGGTCGACGGGATCCCCCGGGCCGGCGCCGCGGGCAAGGCGCGGTCGGGCTCATCCGTTTGCCGGCGGACGGCCCGTCGGATAGGAAGTCGCCATGCTTCGAGGCGACAAGGTCGGGCTGCGGGCCCGGTACGAGGAAGACATCCCGGTCCTGCTGACCGAGCTCTACGACGACGTGGTCAACTCCGCGCGCTCCGAGGGCCGGCCGTGGCGGCCGATCACGCCCGGCTCGAAGGACTCCCGCCTCGTGGTGGACGACACGCAGCAGGCACACGTCCCGTTCTCCGTCGTGGAGTTGGAGGGCGGCACGCTGGTCGGCACGGCGACCCTGTGGGGCATCGACACCCACAACCGGACGGCGCACATCGGACTCGGCCTGCTGCCGTCCACCCGGGGCAGGGGCTACGGCACCGACGTGGTCGCGGTGCTCTGCCACTACGGCTTCGTGGTGCGCGGCCTGCAACGCCTGCAGATCGAGACGCTCGCCGACAACACCCCGATGCTGCGCGCCGCCGAGCACAACGGCTTCGTCCGCGAGGGCGTGCTGCGCTCCTCGGCCTGGGTCCTGGGCGCGTTCGTGGACCAGGTGGTCCTCGGCCTCCTCGCCGAGGAGTGGAAGGCCTGAGCACCGGAGGCGCGTGAAGGGCCGACCCTAGCGACGCTCCAGGAGGCCGCGGTCGAGGGCGGTGACGACCGCGTGGGTGCGGTCGTTGACGTCGAGCTTGGCGAAGATCCGCAGCAGATGGGTCTTCACGGTGGCCTCCGTGATGACCAGGCGGCGTCCGATCTCCACGTTGGACAGGCCGTCGGCGACGGCGGTCAGCACCTCCGTCTCGCGGGCGGTCAGCGCCACGGGGGCGGGGCGGCGCAGGCGGGCGACCAGGCGTTCGGCGACCCGGGGCGCCAGCACGGTCTCGCCCCTGGCCGCGGAGTGGATGGCGTCGACGAGCCGCTCGCGCGTGGTGTCCTTGAGCAGGTAGCCGATGGCCCCGGCCTCGACCGCGCGTTCGATCTCCTCATCGGTGTCGTACGTGGTCAGGATCAGCACGCGGGTGGCCGAGCGGGCGGCGGTGATCTCCGCGGTGGCGCTCGCCCCGTCGAGCACCGGCATCCGCAGGTCCAGCAGTGCCACGTCGGGCCGCAGGCCCGCGACGAGGTCGACGGCCGCCCGGCCGTCGCCGCCCTCGCCCACGACCTCCACGGTCGGCTCCGAGGCCAGCAGGGCGACCAGCCCGGCGCGCATCACGGTGTGGTCGTCGACCACGACGACGCGGACCTTGCGTGTTCCGGAGCCCATGGCGTCACCCCTGCCCGTGGGCCGGGACGGCGGCGAGCACCCGGGTGCCGTCGCCGGGCGAACTGGTCACGGTGAGCTCGCCACCGAGTTCGGCGAGCCGCCGGCGCATGCCGTTGAGCCCGAAACCGCGCGAGTCCCGCACCACGAACCCCTGCCCGTCGTCGGTGATCTCCAACTCGATGCCGTACGGGACCGGCCCGAGCACGACCGACACCTGGGAGGCGGCCGCGTGCTTGCGGATGTTGGCCAGCGACTCCTGGGTGCAGCGCAGCAGCGCGATCCGGGTCGGCCCGTCGCACGCGACCTCCGCCAGCTCCGCCGCCACGGGGAGCCCGGTGTCCTCGGTGAACCGCTCCAGGGTCCGGCGCAGGGCCGCGGCGACCGAGCCGGGGGCGAGCCCCGACGGCGGGGCCGAACCCACCAGCACCCGCGCCTCGGCGAGGTTCTCCCTGGCGGTCCGCTCGATCGAGAGCAACTGCTGGGCGGCCCGGCCGGGATCGGCGGCGAGACTCGACCCGGCCGCCTCCGCCAGCACGATGATCGAGGCGAAGCCCTGCGCGAGGGTGTCGTGGATCTCCCGGGCCAGCCGCTCCCGCTCCTCGGTGGCGCCCTGGAGCCGGTGCGCCTCCGCCAGGCGCAGCCGGGCGGCCTCCAGCTCCGCGCCCAGCCGGCCGGCGCGCTCGTCGCCCTGCTCGACGATCCGGACCACCCCGAGCCCGACGAGCACGCCCGCCAGCCAGCCGATCAGCGTGAAGACGACGTTGCCCGCCGCGAACTCCTGGGCGTCCCAGGCCTGGTGGCGGACGATGCCGGTCACGGTGGCCGCCGCGCCGGCCGCGCTGAGGGCGATCGCCCGGCGCGGGCTCCCGGCGAACAGCCAGAACTGCGGGAGGGAGACGATGAACAGCGCCGCGCCGTCGCCCCGGACGAGCGCGAGGGCCCCCATGCCGACGACGAGCGCGCCCAGGAAGGCCCGCGGCCGCAGCACCGGGCGGCCGGGTCGGACCACGACGCCCGCGTAGCAGAGGGCCAGCGCCGCCGACAGCCCGATCGACCAGGAGGTGGTGGCGCCGTCGTCACCGAGCACGGAGACGACCGGGGGGAGGACCCCCAGGACCACCCACACCACCACGTACCAGCGCCGGAGCGACCGTAACCGGAACCGGTCCTCGGACTGCGGAGGTCGAGTCATGACGATCAGCCTACGAGCGCCTGCCGGGAGCGCGGGCGGGGACGGGGGCGAGGACGCGGGCGGGGGCGCCGCGGCGGCCACCAGGCCGTGTCGCGGAGCAGCAGCAGGGCCGAGGGCAGCACCATGAGCCGGACCACCACGGCGTCCAGCAGCACGGCCACGGCCAGGCAGAAGCCCATCTGCTTCATCTCGGTGAGGTGCAGGGCGACGAAGGCCCCGAACACCGTCACCATCACGGCCGCCGCGCTGGTGACCACCCTGG
Source organism: Kitasatospora sp. NPDC059462 (assembly GCF_042749955.1). Classification (NCBI taxonomy): domain Bacteria; kingdom Bacillati; phylum Actinomycetota; class Actinomycetes; order Kitasatosporales; family Streptomycetaceae; genus Kitasatospora; species Kitasatospora sp. NPDC059462. Next base: position 14,183 of record NZ_JBHYUU010000045.1, read on the forward strand.
CCGACCGGCCGATCCCGGCGAGGACCGCCTCGCGGGCCGGCATCCCGGCGCGCACGAACTCCTGGATCCGGCTGACCACGAACACCTGGTAGTCCATCGACAGGCCGAACAGGATCACGAAGAGGAACAGCGGCACCCGGGAGGCGATCGCGCCGAGCGAGTCGAAGGCGAGCAGGCCCTCGGCCCAGGTCCCCTGGAAGACCACGACCAGCAGGCCCAACGAGGCCGCGGCGGACAGCAGGTTGAGAACGACGCCGAGCAGGCCGAGGACCGGCGAGCGGAACGCCCGGAGGGTCATCAGGAAGGTGGCCAGCAGCAGGAGGCCGATGACCAGGGGCAGTGTCCCGCGCTCGTGGGCCACGTAGTCGCGGCCCCGGGCCACGTCCCCGCTCACCGCGCTCTCCGCACCGGCCAACGAACCGACGGTGGCGGGCAGGTGGGTCCGGCGGAGGTGGTCGAGGGAGGCGATCGCCTGGGAGGAGGAGGCGGGGAACGGGACGGCCAGTTCCAGCACGGTGACCCGGCCGTCGGCGGAGTGGCGCAGCACCGGTTCGGCGGTGGTGGCTCCGGCGAAGAGCGGGTCGGCCTGGGCGCGCCGGCCGAGGTCCGCCAGTGCCCGCTTCACCTCGGCGGCCCGCTCGGGGGCGGCGCGGGTGACGACCTCGTGCCTGGTCAGGAGCTCGGGGAAGGCGTGGGTGAGGCGGTCGTGGACCCGCATCGCGGGGATGTCGCGGGAGAAGGTGTCCCTGCCGGGGTCGACGAGCCGCAGGCCGAGGGCGGGCGCGGCCAGGCCGAGCATGAGGAGGGTCGAGAGGCAGAGGGTGAGCGCGGGGTGCCGCTGCGCGGGGCGGAGCAGGGCGCCGGCCAGGCGGCCCGGGCCGTCCGCCGTGCGCTTCGCCCGGCCCTTGGTCCTGCGCTCGGCGCGGCGTTCGGCGCGGCGTTCGGCGCGGCGTTCGGCGCGGCGTTCGGCGCGGCGTTCGGCGCGGCGTTCGGCGCGGCGGCCGATCGTCACCAGCAGGGCGGGCAGCACGGTGAGCGAACTCGCCACGGCGACCGCCACGACCAGGATCGTGCCCGTCGCGAGGGAGGAGAAGATGACGTCGGAGGCCAGGTAGAGGGTGGCGGTGGAGACGATCACGGCCAGACCGGAGACGACGACGGCCCGCCCCGCGGTGGCGGCCGCCAGCTCCACCAGCGCCTCCGGCGCGAGCCGCCCGCCGCTGCGGGCCCGCTCCTCGCGTTCACGCTCCAGGTGGAAGAGGGTGTAGTCGACGCCCACGGCCAGTCCGATGAGCAGGATCATGTTGGTTCCGACCCCGGCGTCGGGGACCAGGTGCGAGACCAGCATGGACAGGCCCAGGGCGGCGGCGATGGAGGAGAGCGCGAGCAGCAGCGGCACACAGGCCATCACCACCGAGCCGAAGACCAGCAGCAGGGTCACGAGCGTCACCGGGAGCGTGAGACGCTCGGAGAGCGCGAGGTCCTTCCCGCGCTGCTCGTTGACGCCCTTGCTGATGGAGGGCGAGCCGGTCTCCTCGATGATCAGCCCGGGGTGGGCGGCCTGCGCCTTCGCGGTCTGGTCGAGGAGCGGGACGACGTTCTTCTTTCCTTCGAGCTCGGGCCCCTTCAGGACCACGGAGACCCGGACGGCCTCGCCGTCCGGTGACCGCACGGGGTCGGCGACCTCGGCCACTTCGGGCAGTGCGCGCATGCGGGTGGTGATGTCCTGGGCCGCGACGGTGGCGGCGGTCGCGTCCAGCTTCCCGGAGGCGGGGCGGATGAGGATGTGTTCGACGGGCTTTCGTTCCAGTCCTCCCTGGGCGGCGATCGCCTCGGCACGCCCGGCCTCGCCGACCCGGTAGTCCTCGCTGGTGGCCTCGTTGGTGCCGACGGCGATCCCGGCGCCGAGGCAGAGGACGACGAAGACGAACCAGCCGACGATGGCGGTCCGGGCATGCCGGGCGCTCCAACGGGCCATCCGCACGGGGAGTTGATTCATACCGCCGATCCTCCGCAACCGGAGCCGGCTCGCGGCACGCCCGCCCGGTGGAACCTGCCGTCCACCGACCGGTGGACGGCCTGGGAAGTCGGACGGGCCGACTTCCCACGCCAGACAAGCTGCCGGCTACGGCGGAGACCATGAGCAAGGGCGGAGCCCGAGCAGCGTAGGAAGTCGGACGGGCCGACTTCCTACGCCGGGCGAGCGGTCAGTTGGGGTGGGTGTGCCAGTAGTGGTGGAGGGCGCGGGCGAGGGCGGAGTTGGTGAGGAGGGTCGCCGCGCAGAGGAGCAGGAGGAAGAGGAGGTTCGCCGCACCCGGGGTGTGGGGGCGGAGCGGGCGGGTGGCGAGGGCGGCCATCGCCGCGCCGGCCGCCACGGAGGCGGCCGAGGTGGCGAGGAGGAGTGCCCTCGGGGGTCGGGGGCGGCTCACGGGGTGGTGGCCTGGCTGCGGGGCGGGGTGAGGGAGACGTATTCGGGGCGGGTCGTCCACTCGATGCCGCCGCCGACCGGGCGGAGGTAGAGGCGTCCGCCGATGGTGTCCATGTAGACGCCGGTGCGGTGGGTTCGGCGGTCGTGGACGATCGGCAACTTCTCGCGGGCCACCGCGACTACCGTCCAGTGGAGGATTTCCTGGCACGATTCGATGAGACGCACAGGGCAAGGATGCTTCTGCTCGCCGACGTCGTGATCCCGCAAACTCGGGGAGGCACCTCATGAATCCATCACCCACCGACCCGGTCGCCTGGAACGCCTACCTCGCGGAGGGGAACGCGAGGCAGGCTCGGAAGCGGGTGGCGGCGGATGTGATTCTCCGGGATGCCGCTGGGCGGGTGCTCGTTGTCGACCCCACCTACAAGGAGGGGTGGGACCTTCCTGGCGGGATGGTGGAAGCCAACGAGCCTCCGCATGAAGCGGCGGTCCGGGAGCTGCGCGAGGAGCTAGGCGTTGAGATCGCGATCGGCGGTCTGCTCGTGGTCGACTGGGTTCCGCCGCACGGGCCTTGGGATGACCAGCTCGCCTTCATCTTTTCAGCTTGCCTCGTCGGTGACACCGACGAGGCAAGCATCGAACCCCTCGACGGTGAACTCGCGGAGGCCGTGTTCCTTCCGGTCGGCGAGATACCGGCGCTGCTCCGGCCGCGCCTGCGCAAGCGCTTCGGCGCGGCCCTCCGCGCGCTCGACGATGGGCGGGTCCGCTACCTCCACGACGGGTTGCCGACATCGGGGTTGTAGGCGTCCCCGGGAGGTACGCGGTCCTCCCGGGGGCGCCGTTCCTCTCCCGCTACTTCCGCCAGAAGAGGTGGTGGGTCACGCCGCTCGGGCTGGGGACGACGTCGACGTGGAAGCGGTCGCGCAGGTCGTCCGGGGAGTCCCACAGGCGCCGGCCCGAGCCGAGCTTCAGCGGGGAGACGGCGATGTGCAGGGTGTCCACGAGGTCGGCGTCGAGGAACTGCCGGATGGTGCTCACCCCTCCGCCCAGGCGGACGTCCTTGCCCTGGGCGGCCTCCTTCGCCTGGGCGAGCACCTCGGCCGGGTCGCCCTCGACGAAGTGGAAGGTGGTGTCCGACAGGGTGATCGACGGCCTCGCGTGGTGGGTCAGGACGAAGACCGGGGTGCGGAACGGCGGCCGCTCCCCCCACCAGCCCTGCCACTCGTGGTCCTGCCAGGGGCCGCGCTGGGGGCCGAACTTGTTGCGGCCCATGATCTCGGCGCCGATGTTCCGCGGGTAGTCGCGGGTGAGGTAGTCGTCGAGGCCGCGGCTGCCGCCCGGGTCGGTGCGCATCGGCCAGCTCGCCGTGGCGCCGGCCCAGGAGAACAGCCGCTCGGGGCCGTCGAGGCCGAACGGGCGCTCCAGGCTCTGGTCCTCACTGGCGCCGGCGGCGATGCCGTCGGCCGAGACGTTGAAGTTCTGGACCCGCAGGAGTTGGGTCATGCGTTCCTCCGGTGTGCGGCGCCCGCCTCCAGGCGGCGGGCGTGTTCGGTGAGGTGCCGGCGTTCCGGGGCGCTGGTCGCGCGGCGGGCGGCTTCGCGGTAGACGGTCGGCGCCGTGGGGTCGCCGAGGAGTTCCAGGAAGTGGGCGCGGGTGGCGAAGAGGCGGTGGTGGCGGGCGAACCGCTGGTCCGCCTCCAGCGGGGCGAGGGCCGCCAGCCCGGCCTGCGGACCCCGGACCATCGCCAGTGCCACCGCCCGGTTGAGGGCGATGAAGGGGTTGTCGCCGAACCGGACCAGCAGGTCGTAGAGCGCCAGGATCTGCGGCCAGTCCGTCGACTCGGCGTCCGGCGCCTCGTCGTGCACCGCCGCGATCGCCGCCTGGACCTGGTACGGCCCCACCTGGCCGCGCGGCAGCGTACGGCTGATCAGCTCGACGCCCTCCTCGACGAGGGCCGTGTCCCACAGCGAGCGGTCCTGCTCCGCCAGCGTCACCAGCTCCCCGCCCGCCCCCGTTCGTGCCGGTCGGCGTGCATCGGTGAGCAGCATCAGGGCGAGCAGCCCGGCCGTCTCGGCGTCCTCCGGGACGAGCCGGAGGAGCAGACGGGCCAGGCGGATCGCCTCGCCGGACAGCGCGGGCGCGGTGAGGTCGTCGCCGTTGCTCGCCGTGTAGCCCTCGTTGAAGATCAGGTAGATCACCTGGCGGACGTCGGAGAGCCGTTCCGGGAGCCGCCGGTCGGGGAGCCCGGCGGCCCGGACGGTCTGCTTCGCCCGGCTGATCCGCTGCGCCATCGTCGCCTCCGGAACCAGGAACGCCGCCGCGATCTGCGCCGTCGTCAGACCGCCGACGGAGCGCAGGGTCAACGCGATCCGGCTGGGCGCCGACAGGTCCGGGTGGCAGCAGAGGAACAGCAGGTGCAGCGAGTCGTCCCGGCCGGACGCGGACGCCGTGTCCGGCGGCGGGCTGAGCAGCGCCGACTGCGGGGTGGCGAGGGCCAGCGCGTCCTCGCGACGCCGCCGGGCCACCTCGCTGCGCACCGCGTCGGCCAGCCGCCGCCCGGCGACCGTCACCAGCCAGCCGCGCGGGTTCTCCGGCACCCCCTCGGCCGGCCACTGGGTGGCGGCGGCGAGCAGCGCCTCCTGCACGGCGTCCTCGCAGGCGTCGAACTGCCCGCGCCCGTAGCGGCGCACCAACGCCCCGAGGGCCTGCGGCGCGAGTTCGCGCAGCAGACCCTCCAGACCGCCCGGGCCGGACGGTACGACGCCGCTCACACGTCCGCCGAGGGGGCCGGGGACTCGTGCAGGATCGGCCACAGCTCCACCGGCTCGACGTCCGCGAACGGCATGTCGGCGGCGATCTCCTGGGCGCGCTCCAGACTCTCGCAGTCCAGCAGGTAGAAGCTGGCCAGGTACTCCTTGGTCTCCAGGTACGGCCCGTCGGTGACCGCCGGGAGCCCGTCCGCGCGCCGCACCAGCTGGGCGGCGGCGGCGTCGGCGAGGCCGTAGGCGCCGAACAGTTCACCGCTCTCGCGGTACTTGGTGTTGAACGCCTCCTGCTTGGCGATCGCGGCCGGCCACTCCTCGGCCGGGAACGAGTCCCACTTGGCCTGGTTGCCGTAGATCATGGCGACGTACTTCATCCCGGGTGTCCTCCCGTCCCGCGTGCCCCGTGCGGCGCGCTCCACCCCGTGGTCGGAGCGGGCCGCGAGGCCTCGACATCCGTCGGCAGAATTTCTTCGCCATCCTTCCGCACCGCGCCGCGGAGGGTGGAAGGGCGCGTCCGGTCTTCCGTTCGGGGGCGGAAATTTGGCATCGTCGGCGGACAGCGTGCGAACGGGCGGGGGGCCATGACGCGGACAGCCATGACACGGACGGCCGCACCACCGCCCACCGTGCGCCGGATCGCGGGCTTCGCCGCGCCCGTCGTGCTCAGCGAGGCCGTCGCCCTCGGCGCGCAGTTCGCGGTGGCCGCGATGCTGGGGGCCGCCGGCGGGCACGCGCTCTACCTGCGCTCGCTCTACACGCCCGTCGGCTTCCTGCTGGTGGCGCTGAACTCGGGGCTCTCGATCGCGCTCCAGGTGGTGGCCGCGCGCGCCGCCGGCAGCGGGCGGCGTGCCGAGCTGCCCGGTCACCTCGCCGCCGCGGCCCGCATCGGCGTGTGCTGCTACCTGGTGTGCGGCGCCGTGGTGGCGGCCGCCGCCGGGCCGCTGGGGGCGCTGCTCGACGTGCCGGCCGCCGACCGGGCGCCGTTCCGCGTCTTCCTGGCCGCGATGGTGGCGGTGAACGCGGTCGGCGCGCTGGGCGAGCTGTGCGCGGCCGTGCTGCGCGGCTCCGGCGCGACCGGGCGGGGGCTGCTGCTGACGCTCACCTCGGCCGGCCTGCTGCTGGCCGGGGTCGGCGGACTGGGGCTCGGGGCGGGCTGGGGGCTGCGGGCGCTGCCGGTCTCGGCCCTGGGGGCCGGGGTGGTGGAGGTGCTGCTCGGCGCGCTGCTGCTGCGACGGGCGGGGCTGCTGCGCCGGGCGGGGCTGCTGCGCCGGACGGCGCCGACGGACCGGCCCGCGACCGGCGGCGGACGGGGCGAGGTGCGGGCGGCGGTGGTGTCCGTCGGCGTGCCGGTCGGCGCCTCGTTCCTGCTGCTCTGCGCCGTCAACCTGGCGCTGCTGCGGGTGGTGACCCCGTTCGGCCCGGGCGCCGTGGCCGGGTTCACCCTCGGCTCGACGCTGCAGAGCGCGATGATCGTCCCGGCCGTGGGCTTCGGCTCCGCCGTCGCGATCCTGGTCAACCAGGCGGGCGCGGCCGGCGACCGGGCCGCCGCCCGGCGGGCCGTGCGCACCGGGGGGCTGCTGACGGCCGGCTGCTACCTCCCCGTGACGGCGCTGCTGTGGACGGCGGGCGCGCCGCTGGCCGCCCGGCTCTCCGACGACCCGGCCACCGCCGGGCAGGCCGCGCGCTTCCTCCAGCTGGCCGGGCCGTCGTTCGGCTGCACGGCGCTGGCGCTGACCGCGCTGACCCTGCTGGAGCAGACCGGGCACGGACTCGTCGCGTTCACCCTCAACGTCGTGTACTTCGGCGCCGTGATCGCCATGGGCGGGCCGTTGAGCGCGGCCCGGCACTCCACCGACCCGCTGTACCTGACCATGACGGCCGGGGCCTGCCTGGGCGTCGCGGTCTGCTGGACGGTGCTGTGGTGGCTGCTCCACCGGCCGCGGGGCGCGGCCCTGCGGCCGGTGGAGGCGCGGCGGGAGGACGTCAGGCCGCCGACAGGCCGAGGCGCTCCAGGCGCTCCGGGTCGGTGAAGATGGTCAGCTCGACGATCCTGCCGCCGCGCACGGTGAACGCCGCGAGCGAGACCGGGCGGCCGTCCACGAAGGCGGCCACCGCCGGTTCGCCGTTGACCAGCACCGGGCGGGACTCCCCGGCGAACTGCGTGCCGAACGCGCTCGCCCCGGCCGCCACCTCGGCCGCGCCGCGCCGGAAGGTGGCCGGCCGCAGGGCGCCGCCGTCGGAGCGGGCCACCACGTCCGGGTCGAGGACGGTGAGCAGGGCGTCGAAGTCCCCGCCGCGGGAGGCGGCCAGGAACGCCTCCACCACCTCGCGGCGCAGCGCCAGGTCGGCGTCCGGCGCGGGGGCGGCGCCCTGGACGCGGCGGCGGGCCCGGCTGGCGAGCTGGCGGGTGGAGGCGGAGGTGCGGCCGAGGATCGGGGCGATCTCGTCGAACGGCACCGAGAACAGGTCGTGCAGCACGAACGCCAGCCGTTCCGGCGGGGCCAGGGTCTCCAGCACGATCATCAGCGCGATGCCGACCGAGTCGGCCGTCAGGATCTCCTGCTCCGGATCGGGTCCCCGGGTTCCCCCGATGACCGGGTCGGGCAGCCGGACCACCTGCCCGTCCTGGTCCTGCAGCGGGTCCTCGCGCCGGGCGACCCGGGAGCGCAGCAGGTCCAGGCAGACCCGGCCGGCCACGGTGGTCAGCCAGCCGCCCAGGTTGGCGACCTCGCCGACGTCCGAGCGGCTCAGTTTGAACCACGTCTCCTGGACGGCGTCCTCGGCCTCGCTGAGCGAGCCGAGCATCCGGTAGGCGACCGCCCGCAGATGGGGCCGGTGCTCCTCGAAGCGCTCGGCCAGGAAGTCTTCCCCGTTCATCCGTCACACCTTCGCGTCGGGATCCGTCAGTATCTTGACGGACGCCAGCGGCTCGGCGTGACACGGACGCGGACGCGGATACGGACGGATCCTGCCCGCCCCCCGGGCCAGGACGCGGCAGCGGGGCCCTCAGGGGCGGCGCGGACCGCGGGCGGTCGCGGACGGGCCGCCGGAGGGGCGCGGGCGCGGCGGACGCGGCGGGCGGGCCGCGCCCGGGGCGGCCTGGCGGCGCTGGATCTCCCGCCAGATCCGCGGCGGGCACGGGCCCTGGGGGTGGTCGGAGAGGAAGCTCTCGTACGGCACCCGGCGCGGCGTCATCCCGATCTCCACCCAGGACGGCTTGCCGGTGCGGTCCCAGCCCTCGTTCTCCATCCGGATGTAGTCGTCGCGGTGGTCCTTGTCCTTGCTGGTGATCTGCAGGACCTCCGCGTACCCGGCCCGGGCGCCGACGACCACGCAGTAGTGCCGGGCCGCCTCCGCGCGGTCCCGGAACGGCACCATCGCCACCCACACCTCCCCCGCCGCCGGGCGGCCGACGGTGGCGGTGCGGGAGGAGGCCCGGTCCGTGGCCGGGGCCGTCCGGCGGGCCCGGACCGGCTCCACCGGGTCACCGGACCAGGACCGGACGCCCAGCCGCCAGATCCAGGCGAACACGCCCACCAGGAGGCACTGCAGGGCGTAGCCGTTCGCCGCCGCCGGATCATGGCCGGTGCCGAGGACCTTCGGCACGAGGTACGCGCCGACCAGGTGGGCGACCAGTGAGCACGCGGCGGTCAGCACGGCCGCCCGCGCCGGCACCACCCACCGGGCGACGGGCCGCCGGTGCCGGCCCGCCGACCGGTCCACCAGCAGGGCGACCGCGTACGCGATGCCGACCAGGATCGCCACCTGCCCGGGCGTGGCGTGCAGCGGCGGGGTCTGCGCCCGCATCAGGGCGGGGACCACGACCGGCACGGCGAGCGGATACCCCAGCAGCACGCAGAACAGCGGCACCAGGAGAACCGCCGGGCAGCCGCCCCGGCCGGGCCGTCGTCTTCGCGGCGGAACCGCTGAACTCCCGTACTGGTACGCCATGTTCGCCACCCCCAGCGCGATCGTGCGTCCGGCGCAATGTATCGGAGATCCGGGGTCCGCGGGGGTTGCGGCGATAATCCCGCCATGAGCCGCCCCCGAACCACCCGTGACGCCGCTTCGTGGACCGCGTTCGGCGGCGACCTGCACCTCGACCTCGGCGAACGGCGCGCCGCCGGGTCCGGGCTGCGTGCGGCGCTGGAGGACGCGCTGCGCGCGGCCGTCCAGGACGGACGGCTCGCGCCCGGTACCCGGCTGCCGTCCTCCCGGGCGCTCGGCGAGGACCTCGGGATCGCCCGGAACACCGTCGTCGAGGCGTACGGGCAGCTGACCGCCGAGGGCTGGCTCAGCTCCCGGCAGGGCTCTGGGACGACGGTCGCCGGACGCGCCGCGCCCCGGCCCGCCGGGCGGGCCGTGGAGGTCCGGGCGGGCGGGCGCCCCACCGGGCGGCACGACCTGCTCGCCGGGCGGCCGGACCTCTCGCTGTTCCCGCGCAGCGCCTGGCTGGCCAGTGCCCGCCGGGCACTGGCGGTGGCCCCGCACGAGGCCCTCGACTACGGCTCGCCGCTGGGGCGGATCGAGCTGCGGCGGGCGCTCGCCGACTACCTGGCCCGGGTGCGGGGCGTGCGCACCGACCCGGAGCGGCTGCTGGTCTGCGCGGGCTTCGGCCAGGGCCTCGGCCTGCTGGCCGCCGCGCTGCGCGAGCGCGGGGCGGGGCGGGTCGCCGTCGAGGCGTACGGGCTGCCGCCGCAGCGGGAGACCCTGCGGGCGTCCGGGCTCGCTCTCGCGCCGTTGCCGCTGGACTGCTCCGGGGCGCGGACGGAGCTGCTGGCGGAGCTGTCGGGCGCGGGAACGGGCGCACGGGAGGGCCGGCGGCGGGCGGACCGGCCGGGGACGGACCGCCTGGGGGCGGACCGGCTGGGAGCGGTGCTGCTCACCCCGGCGCACCAGTTCCCGACCGGCGCGGCGCTGGCCGCCGACCGCCGGGCGGCCGCCGTCCGGTGGGCCCGCGAGCACGACGGCTACGTGATCGAGGACGACTACGACGGCGAGTTCCGCTACGACCGGCAGCCGCTCGGCGCGATGCAGGCGCTCGACCCGGACCGGGTGGTGTACGGCGGCACCGCCGCCAAGAGCCTGGCGCCCGGCCTGCGGCTGGCCTGGCTGGCGCTGCCCGACGAACTGGTGGAACCGGTCGCCCGGCTCAAGGCCCGGGCGGACACCATGAGCCCGGTGATCGAGCAGCTCACCTTCGCCGAACTGATCACCTCCGGCCGCTACGACCGGCACGTGCGGCGCTGCCGGCTGCACTACCGGCGCCGCCGGGACCGGCTGGTCGCGGCGCTCGCCGAGCGCGCCCCGCGGGTGCGGGTCACCGGGATCGCCGCCGGACTGCACGCCGTGCTGGAACTGCCGCCCGGCTCCCGCCCGGAGGCGGAGTCGGTGGAGCGGGCCCGCGCCGCCGGCCTGGTCCTCACCGGCCTCGGCTGGTACCTCGCCGGTGACACCCCGGTCCCGGACGCCGCCCCGGCCCTGGTCGTCGGCTACGCCACCCCGCCGGAGCACGCCTTCCCCGCCGCCCTCGACGCGCTCTGCGCGGTGCTGCGCACGGCGTGAGGAGCCCGGGACTGGCCGGGGCCGCCGGGCGGGTGCCTCGGCGGCCGGGGGCGGGCGGAGCGGGGACTACTTGTTGCGGCTGCCCAGTTCGAACAGCAGCATGATGAAGCCGGCGAAGAGGTGGATGCCCGCGGTGTAGATCACCAGGCGGTGGTAGACGCGGCGGTTGGCCCACTTGCCCGCGTCCATGGTCTTGGGGGCGTCCTCGGCCCTGGTGTCCGGGACGGGCACGGCGGTCGGGGCGGGAGTGGCGGCGGTCTCGGCCATCGGGGTTCTCCTCCGGTTGTCCTGACGTCGGGTCAGTGGTGCGGGGCGGCGGGGCCGCCACCGAGGCAGAGTTCGCCGCCGGGGCTCTGCAGCAGGGTGTGCATGAAGAGCAGTTCGACCCCGGACGAGGAGTCGGCGGCGATGCAGTGCGGGGTGAGCGAGTCGAAGTGGGCGGAGTCGCCCACCTCCAGCAGGTGGACGCGTTCGCCGAGGGTCAGCTTCAGCCGGCCCTGGAGGACGTACAGCCACTCCTCGCCGGGGTGGACGCGGACCACGGCGTCCTGCACGCCCGGGGGGACGTGCACGCGCAGCGCCTGCATCGCCCGGCCGGGCGCACCGGTGCGCCGGTAGCCCCAGCCCCCGGCGCGGCCGGGCTCGATCGCGCCGCCGCGCACCACCGGGTCCGGCTCGGTGAAGGTCTCGCCGAGCAGGCCGGAGACGGAGGTGCCGTAGGCACGGGCGAGTCCGAGCAGGACGGGCAGCGAGGGCTGCCGGCGTCCGGTCTCCAGCCGGGACAAGTAGGCTGGGGACAGACCGATCCGGGCGGCGGCGACCTCCAGGGTGAGGCGGCTGCTGAGCCGGTGGTCGCGCAGCCTGGCGGCGAGGCCGGCCACCTCCTGCGTCTCGTGGTCGCCCACGGGGGCGGCGGGGACGGCGTCGGCGGGAGCCTCGGGCGGACCGGCTGGGCTGGTGGTCATGTGTCCAGTGGACACCTCGCGTGCCGCCCGGGCAATTTTTTTGCCCCACAGGCAAGGGCCGGTGTCGGGCCGCTACGGGCGGGGGATGTTCCTGAGGTTGGACCGGGCCAGGTCGATCATCCGGCCGACGCCGCCGGACAGCACCGTGCGGCCGGCGGCCAGCGCGAACCCCTTCAGCTGGGCGGCGGTGATGTGCGGCGGGATGGACAGCGCGTTCGGGTCGGTGACCACGTCCACCAGCGCCGGGCCGGGCCGTTCCAGCGCCTCCGCCAGCACCTCCCGCACCCGGGCCGGCTCGGTGACCCGCTTGGCCGGGATGCCCATCGCGCGGGCGATCCCGGCGTAGTCGACGTCGCCGTTGTCGATCTCCGACTCCGGGTAGCCGGAGACCAGCATCTCCAGCTTGATCATGCCGAGCGCGCCGTTGTTGAAGACCACCGTCTTCACCGGCAGGCGGTGCTTGACCACCGTCAGCAGCTCGCCGAGCAGCATCGACAGGCCGCCGTCGCCCGCCATCGCCACCACCTGCCGCCCGGGGAAGGCGAGCTGGGCGCCGATCGCGTGCGGCAGCGCGTTGGCCATCGAGCCGTGCAGGAAGGAGCCGATCACCCGGCGGCGGCCGTTGGGCTGCAGGTAGCGGGCGGCCCAGACGTTGTTCATGCCGGTGTCGACGGTGAACACCGCGTCGTCGGCGGCCACCTCGTCCAGCACCGAGGCCACGTACTCGGGGTGAATCGGCAGGTGCTTCTCGATGTCCTTGGTGTACGCGCCGACCACCCCCTCCAGGGCGCGGTAGTGGCGGCGCAGCATGTCGTCGAGGAAGGAGCGGTCGGTCTTCTGCTCCAGCAGCGGCAGCACGGCGCGCAGGGTGGCGGAGACGTCGCCGTGCACCGCGAGGTCCAGGGCGGTGCGGCGGCCGAGCCGGGTGGCGTCGTGGTCGACCTGGACGGTGCGGGCCTGCGGCAGGAAGGAGTCGTACGGGAAGTCGGTGCCGAGCAGCACGACGAGGTCGGCGGAGTGCAGCGCCTCGTGGCAGGCTCCGTAGCCGAGCAGACCGCTCATCCCGACGTCGTACGGATTGTCGTACTGGATCCACTCCTTGCCGCGCAGGGAGTGCCCGACCGGCGCGTGCAGCACCGCCGCGAGCTCCATCACCTCGGCGTGCGCCGCACGCACGCCCGCGCCGCAGAACAACGCGACCCGGCGCGCGGCGTTGAGCGCCCGGGCGAGCTCCTGCACCTGGGACCAGGGCGGGGCGGCGACGGCCTGCTCGGTGAGGAAGTGGCTGGTGCCGGTCGGGTGGGCGGCGGAGAGCGCGGCGACGTCACCGGGGAAGGCCAGCACGGAGACGCCGCGCGCGCCGAGGGCGTGCTGGATCGCGACGCGCAGCAGCCGGGGCAGCTGACCGGGCGTGGAGAGCATCTCGCACCAGCTGCTGCAGTCGGTGAACACCCGCTCGGGGTGGGTCTCCTGGAAGAAGCCGGTGCCGATCTGGGTGGAGGGGATGTGCGAGGCGAGGGCGAGGACGGGGACGCCGCTGCGCTGGGCGTCGTAGAGACCCTGGACGAGGTGGGTGTTGCCGGGGCCGCAGGAGCCGGCGCAGACCGCGAGGCGGCCGGTCAGCTCGGCCTCGGCGGCCGCCGCGAAGGCCCCGGCCTCCTCATTGCGGACGTGCACCCAGCTGATGCCCTCGGCCCGGCGGATCGCGTCCACCACGGGGTTGAGGCTGTCGCCGACCACGCCGTGGACCCGTTCCACCCCGGCCTGCCGGAGCACCTCCACCATCTGCTCGGCCACACTCACCACGGGAGATCTCCTGACGCCGGGGACGCGCGACACCAGCACCTTCCACCGCCGGCGGGCGCCCCGCACCCGGAGTGGGCCGGACGGGTGAGGGCGGGCCCGGTCCCGGACCGGGCCGAGGGGCGCCCCGGCGGTGCGGGGCGCCCCTCGGGTGGACCGGTGGACCGGTGGACCGGTGGGCGGGCTACTCGGCGGCCAGGTGGTCGGGGCCGGAGGTGATGCGGCCGGTGGAGAGGCCGGCCTGGGCCTGGCGGCGGGCCGGTTCGCGGCCGGGGGGCTGGCTGCAGCGCTCCTGGGCGGGCGGGGTGGTGGTGGGCACCGAGACCGGCCGGCCCGCCTTCACCTGGACCGTCTCCCCGTCGTGCCGCAGGTGGATCACCTCGCCCCGGCGCAGCGTGTACGTGGTCTCGTCGTGGTCGATCCGCACCCCCAGCAGCTGTCCGCGGACCAGCAGCGAGAAGCTGAGCCGCATGATCCCGCTGGGCAGCCGGGGCCGGAACCAGAGCACCTCGCCGTGGTCGCGCAGCCCGCCGAAGCCGGCCACCAGGGCGATGCAGGCCCCGGCGAGCGAGGCCATGTGCAGGCCGTCGCGGGTGTTGCCGCCGAGGTCGTGCAGGTCCATCAGGGCGGCCTCGGCGGTGTAGTCGTACGCGAGGTCGAGCTGCCCCACCTCGGCGGCGATCACCGCCTGGGTGCAGGCGGAGAGCGAGGAGTCGCGGACGGTCAGCCGTTCGTAGTACGCGAAGTTGCGGACCTTCTGCTCGTCGGTGAAGGCGTCGCCGCGGACCTGCATGGCGAGCACCAGGTCGGCCTGCTTGACCACCTGCTTGCGGTAGAGGTCGAAGTACGGGTAGTGCAGCAGCAGCGGGAAGTTCTCCGGCGGGGTGTTCTCGAAGTCCCAGACCTGGTGGTCGGTGAAGCCGTCGGCCTGCGGATGGACGCCGAGGTTCTCGTCGTACGGGATGAACATCGCGGCGGCCGCGTCCCGCCAGGCGGCGGTCTCCTCGGTGTTGACGCCGAGCGCGGCGGCCTCGCGCGGGTGCCGGGCGGCGGCCTCCGCGGCGGCGCGCAGGTTCGTCTGCGCCATGAGGTTGGTGTAGACGTTGTTGTCCGCGATGGCGCTGTACTCGTCGGGGCCGGTGACGCCCTCGATGCGGAACCGGCCGACGGCGTCGTGGTGCCCCAGCGAGCGCCACATCCGGGCGGTCTCGACGAGCAGTTCCAGCCCGTACTCGCGCTCGAACTCGTCGTCCCCGGTGGCCCGGGCGTAGCGGGCGGCCGCGGACGCGATGTCCGCGCCGATGTGGAAGGCGGCGGTGCCGGCCGGCCAGTAGCCGGAGCACTCCTCCCCGCGGATCGTGCGCCACGGGAAGACCGCTCCGGCCAGGCCGAGCTGGGCCGCGCGGTCGCGGGCCAGCGGGAGCGTGGTGTGCCGCCAGCGCAGCGCCTGGTTGACGGCGGCGGGCAGGCAGTAGGTGAGCACCGGCAGCACGAAGGCCTCGGTGTCCCAGAAGCTGTGGCCGTCATAGCCGGGCCCGGTCAACCCCTTGGCGGGGATGGCGCGTTCCTCGCTGCGGGCGCCGGCCTGGAGCACGTGGAAGACGGCGAACCGGACGGCCTGCTGGAGTTCGACGTCACCCTCGATCTCGATGTCGCTGGTCTCCCAGAACTCCTTGAGGAAATCCTCCTGTTCGGCGATCAGCCCGTCCCAGCCGGTGTACCGGGCGGCGGTCAGCGCGGCCTCCACCTGGTCCCGGACGGCCGGCAGCGAGCGGGTCGCCGACCAGCCGTAGGCCATGAACTTCACCAGCCGCAGCCGCTCGCCGGGGTGCAGCACGGTGGTGACCGTGATCCGGCAGTGGTCGGCCTCCGACTCGGCCACGGTGTCCAGCCGCTCCGGGCCCTCGATCACGTGGTCCATGCCGGCCGCGACCCGGATGCCGCTGTACCGGGTGCGGTGGACGAGCACGCCCTTCGTCCCGCCCGCGTGGTGCGCCTCGGCGAGCAGCGGGGCCTCCAGCACGGCGGCGGCCCGCGGGTCGCCCTCGGGGCCGCCCGGCAGCTGCTCGTTGGCGACCAGCTCGCTCTGCAGCACGACCCGCACCGGGCCGTCCACCGCCTCCACGGTGTACTCGACGGCGGCGACGGCCCGTTGGGTGAGCGAGACCAGCCGGGTGGAGTCGACCTTGATGGTCCGCCCGGCGGGCGAGGTCCACTCGGCGGAGCGCCGCAGCAGGCCCTCGCGGAAGTCCAGCCAGCGGCGGTGGCTGACCAGTTCGCCGTAGCGCAGGTCGAAGGGCTCGTCGTCCACCAGCAGCCGGATGATCTTGCCGTTGGTGACGTTGATGACGCTCTGGCTGGACTCCGGGTAGCCGTAGCCGCCCTCGCCGTAGGGCAGCGGGCGCAGCTCGAAGACGCCGTTGAGGTAGGTGCCGGGCAGGCCGTGCGGCTCGCCCTCGTCGAGGTTGGCGCGCAGGCCGATGTGGCCGTTGGAGAGCGCGAAGACGGACTCGGCGCGGGCCAGGGCGGTGAGGTCGAGGCCGTGTTCGGCGACCTGCCACGGGTCGACGGCGAAGGGCTGCTCCTGACGGTCCTTGCGCTCCTGGCCGGTCATGCCGACGCCTCCTCGGGCCGGCCGTCGTCACCGGAGTCACCGGAGTCACCGGAGTGGTCGGAGTGGTCGGGGTGGTCGAGGTGGTCGGGGTCGTCGGACCGGCCCGGGTCGTCGGGGATCAGCTCGGCGAGGTCGCGGACGACCACCGTGGCGCCGTCGCGGCGCAGTTCGGCGGCCTGGCCGGTGCGGTCCACGCCGACCACCGCGCCGAAGCCGCCCGCCCGACCGGAGGCCACCCCGGCCAGCGCGTCCTCGAACACGGCGGCGTGCGCGGGCTCGACGCCCAGCGCCCGGGCCGCGGCCAGGTAGGTGTCCGGCGCGGGCTTGCCCGGCAGGCCCTCGCGCTTGGCGACGACGCCGTCCACGATCACGTCGAAGAAGCCCTCGATGCCCGCCGCGCGCAGCACGTCCCGGCAGTTGGCACTGGACGAGACGACGGCGGTGGGCAGGGCGAGCGCGCGCAGCCGGCGCACGTAGCGGACCGAGCCGTCGTACGGGGCGACGCCCTGCTCGCGGATCATCCGCAGCACGGTGTCGTTCTTGGCCCGGCTGACGCCGTGCACGGTGCGGGCGCCCGGCGGGTCGGCGTCGGTGCCCTCGGGCAGGTCGACGCCCCGGCTGTGCAGGAAGGCGCGGGTGCCGTCGAGTCTCGGCCGCCCGTCCACGTGGGCGTCGTAGTCGGCGACGGCGTCGAACGGGATGAACGGCCCCCCGGTGCGGGCGGCTTCGGCCCGCAGGAAGGCGTCGAAGGTGTCCTTCCAGGCCGCGGCGTGCACCGTGGCGGTCTGGGTGAGCACCCCGTCGAGGTCGAAGAGGAAAGCGCGGATGTCGTCCGGTAGCCCCAGCATGGGTGCAGTCTTACCCGTCCGCGCGCGCCGTACCGCCCATTCCCGGCGGCGCGTCGCGGGAACGGGCGGTCCGCCGGGGGCGGCGGGCGCTCAGGGCGAGTCCGGGGTGGAGGTGACCGCGAAGGCCGCGCCCTGCGGGTCGCGCACCACGGCCATCCGCCCGGCCTGCATGTCGAACGGCGGCTGGATCACCGAGCCGCCCGCCTTGACCAGGGCGTCCACCGTGGAGTCGGTGTCGTCCACCGAGAAGTAGGTCATCCAGTGCGAGGGCGTGCCCGGCGCCAGGTACTCGGCGACCGGCTGCATGCCGCCCACCGTGTGGTCGCCGACGTTGAGCGAGTAGAACCCGTCCATGCCCTGGATGGTCCCCGGGCGCAGGCCGAACGCCTGCTGGTAGAACCGGCCGGCCGCGGCGGTGTCGGTGGTGTTGAGCTCGTTCCAGACCAGCGCGCCGGGCTCGTTGACGATGCCCGCGCCGATGAAGTCCAGCTGCTGCCAGACGCCGAACACCGCGCCGGTCGGGTCCGCGGCGACCAGCATCCGGCCGGTGGCGCCGACCTCGGCCACCGGGTGGACGATCGTGCCGCCGGCGCCGGCGACGGCCTGCGCGGCGGCGTCGGCGTCGTCCGTGGCGAGGTAGGTGGTCCAGCCGACCGGGGGCAGCGGCTGGCCCTCCGGGGCGGAGCGGGCCATGATCCCGGCGACCGGCTTGCCGTTCAGCGAGCACACGGCGTAGCCGCCGAACTCGGCCGGGCCGACCTCGCCCTGCCAGCCCAGCAGGTCGCGGTAGAAGTCGAGCGCGGCCTGCTGGTCGCTCGTCGTCAGGTCCACCCAGCAGGGGGTGCCGGGCTTGTACGGTGCGGTGACTACGGGCATTCCTGGGCCTCCAAGCGATGGTCGTCCGCCGCGCGGACCGCCGGGGACGCGGCCTGCCCGGCCGCGCGGCCGACGGCCGTACACCGCCCACGATCGCCGCGCCTCCGCGATCCCGCCACCGGACGGGGTCCCGGCGGGTCGCCGCCCGCCGGGCGTTCACCGGCGGGGCGCGGGCGGTCACGGCGCGTGGTGGTGGCCCCCCGCGGTGTGGAACGGCTGCGCCTTGCCGCTCTGCGCGTAGTCCTTGAGCCGGACGAGCAGCTGCGCCCAGGTGCCGGCCACCATCGGCACGCCCTCCTCGCTGCCGGGCTGCCAGCCGCCGTGCCGCAGCAGCAGCCGGGTGCGGTGGCCGGGCCCGCCCTGCTCGTCGGACCGCTCGGCGAGGTCCCAGCTGATCCAGGTGCCGGCCCAGTGCGGCGGGAAGGCCCCGGCGTTCGTCCAGACCACCCGCTCCGGGCCGGTGCGCTCGCGCCGCAGCCGGTAGGGCTCGGGGTCGCCGGGCACGCCGAGCAGCAGCAGGTCGTCCTCCCGCTCCACGTCGGTGGTCCACCAGGAGGTGAGGCCGTCGTGGGTGGTCAGCGCGGCCAGGACGACGGCGCGCGGAGCGGCGATGTCGAGCTCCAGGGCGATCTCGGCCATGGGTTCCGCCTTTCGGGCCTGCTGCTCCCCCCGGCGTGTCCGACAGGCCCACCATGGCACGCGGCCGGGGGCCGCGCGCCCCGGGCCTCAGCCGCCGGAACCGTATGTCGTCCGGTCGCAGATGTTGTCGTCGGCCGAGCGGGCGTCCTCGGTGACGCTGGTGGGCAGCGGGGTGGGCACGGCCGGGGCGGAGGGGGCCGCGGCGGAACCGCCGGTGGCACCGGGGGTGGCCGCCGCGCCGTTGGCCGCCGCGAAGTCCTTGCCGACGATCACCGTGACGCCCGCCGAGGTGCCGGGCTCGACGACCGCGCCGGGGAACAGCTCGGCGACCTTCTCGGCGTTCGCCTTCTGGCCCGAGCCGTACTGGACCATCGTGGTCGTGTACTTGAGGTTCTTCGCCGCGCCGACCGCGGTGGCGGTGAACTTGGCCGCCTTGAGCTGCTCGGTCGCCTTGGCGGCCATGCCGGGGGCCGTGGTGCCGGAGTAGACGGACACCTTGACGTCCTTGTTGGCGGTCCCGGTCGCGAGCGGGGAGGCGGCGGACACGGCGGCCGTGGTGGCCGTGGTGGCCCCGGTGTCCGGGGCGGCCGGGGCGGTCGGCGCGGCGGCCTCCGGGGGCTGCTCGCCGGTGGCGTTCTGGCCGTCGATGGTCCGGTCGGCCTTGAGGGTGTCGAAGAGCTTGTCGGCGTCCGGCTGGACGATGTCGAGTTCCTTGTCGACCTTGCGGAAGCGCCAGGGCAGGGTGACGAACTTGAGGTCGTGCAGGTCGATGTTGCGCAGCGACAGGCCGAAGGACATCAGCTTGTCGGCGCTGTCGAGACCGGGGTCGACGGTCAGCGACTTGGTGGCGGCGTCGGCCAGCGGCAGCAGGTTCGCCGGATTGAGGCCCTGGCTCTTGATCTTGGAGGCCAGCGAACTGATGAAGGCCTGCTGGCGCTTCATCCGGCCGATGTCGGAGCCGTCGCCGATGCCGTGGCGCAGCCGGACGTAGTCGAGTGCCTGCTGGCCCTCCACCTTCTGCAGGCCCTGCTTCAGGACCACCGCGCCCTTCTTGCCGAGGTTCGGGTTGACGTCGCCCTCGTGGATGTCCTGCGGCAGGCAGACGTCGACCCCGTCGACCGCCTTGGTCATCGCCGAGAAGCCCGAGAAGTCGACCACCATGGTGTGGTCGACCCGGATCCCGGTGAGCTTCTCCACGGTGTTCTGGGTGCACGCGGGGTTGCCGTCCTCGGAACCGCCGGTGGAGAAGGCCGCGTTGAACCGCTGGCTCTTCTCCCCCTTGGTCCACGTGCCGTTGGGCAGCTTGCAGGGCGGGATGGCCACCATCGCGTTGCGCGGCACGGATATGCCCACGGCGTGCTTGTGGTCGGCGTAGACGTGCAGCAGGATCGTGGTGTCCGAGCGGGCGCCGCCCTCCTCGCCGCCACCGAGGTCGGAGTTGTTCTTGCCCCGGCTGTCGGAGCCGATCAGCAGGACGTTGACCGGCTTGTTGCCGGCCGCGTCGGCCTGTGCCTCCGGCGGGCGGTCCTTGGCCACCGCGTCCTGGTCGAAGGACTTGATGTTGCCGTTCAGCTTGTAGTAGATCAGCCCGCCGGTCCCCGCCATCAGCACGAGCACCCCGGCGGCGGACCAGGCGACGATCTTCTTGGCGCCCCACTTGGGCTTGCGGGCCGCCGCCCTGGCCGCGGCCCGGCCGCCGGGCGGTGCCACCGGCGGCCTGCCCTGGGCGGCCCGGCGGGCCTCGGCACGGCCGCCCGGCCGCGGCGGGGGCACCGCGCCGGCGTTCGCGCCGTCGGCCGTGAGCGCACCGGGCGCGTCGTCACCGCGAGCCGGGCCCTCGCCCCACTGACCTGACATGCGTGTACCTTTCACCGCCGGACAGCGCGCCCCCCTACATCCGGACGCGTTGCACACAGAGAGACGGACGGGGTCGCCCCGGGGTTGCACGTACGACGGTCGCAATAACCGATGAACGCCCCCGGGGTTGCGCCCCGCGCAGCCCCCACAGCGGATCCGTCGTCCCCCAACAGACCCGCTTTGGATCATACAAACTGTTCGTCAGATCAAGACGATCCGTCGACGCGGCGCACTCGCCCGCAACGGCGAAGGCCCGGGCGGAGGTGTCCGGCCCGGGCCTTCGTGTCGGTGGGGCGCCAGGGGCTCGAACCCTGAACCTACGGATTAAAAGTCCGCTGCTCTACCCATTGAGCTAGCACCCCGACACCGTGGACATCATGCCAGACCGGGCCGACGCGTGCGGCCGAATGCGGCCCGGCGGACGGGGCGGCGGGCGGGGCGGCGGGCCGGGTGCGGGGGTGCCGGGCCCGGGCGTGACCGGGGTCACCTCCCGGCCGGCCCCCGGCCGGACGGGTCAGCCGCGCAGGCGGACCCCCGGGGCGCCGGGGCGCCGGTGCGTCATGAGCGGCCGGCTGACGGCGAACTCCCGGAACCGGCGGGCCGCTTCGGAGTGGTAGGCGGTCCGGTTCCAGACCAGCGTGAGCACCCGGTGACAGCCCGGGGCCTCCACGTGCACCCAGGCGACCGGGACGTGGGTGTCCGTGCCGGACAGCCGGGACATCGCCGGGATGAGGCCGACGCCGAGGCCGCAGCTGATCATGTCCTGGCTGGCCCCCGGCTCGTCCCCCTCGCAGGACAGCCGGGGGATGAGCCCTTCGGCCGCGAACAGCCGGTCCAGCAGCGCGCGTTGCCAGTGCCCTCGGCGGGTGGTGACGAACGGCTCGTCGGCGAGCTCGGCGATCGTCACGCTGCCCCGGCCGTCCAGCCGGTGCCCGCGCGGCACGGCCAGCAGCACCTCCTCCCGGAGCAGTTCGACGGACGCCAGGTCCGGGCCCGTGAGCGGCTGCGAGGCCACGCAGAAGTCGACCTCCCCGCCGCGCAGTTGGCGGTCCATCTCGACCGCGTTGGCCTGCGAGAGCCGCACCTCGGCCCCCGGGTGGGCGGCCCGGAAGGAGCCCATCAGATGGGTCACGGTCAGCAGGGTCTCGGAGGCGACGCCGACCCGGCCGAGCCCGCTCTCCCGGGCCTCGCGCAGCGCCCGGCACCCGGCGTCGAGCTCGCTCAGCGCGCGGTCGACGTGGCGCAGGAACACCGCGCCGTACTGGTTGAGCCGGATCCGCCGCCCCTGCCGGTCGAACAGCGGGGTGCCCAGGTCGGCCTCCAGCCGGGCGATGGTGCGGCTGAGCGAGGGCTGGGCGATGTTCAGCTCCTCGGCGGCGCGGCTGATGTGCTCGAAACGCGCGACGGCCTGGAAGTGGCGCAACTGCAGCAAATCCACGGTTCACCTCTGCTGATGCCTGGCGGGTTATCGGCACATAGCAAAACCGGTCTTGGAACGTATAAGCAATCATCACCTACCGTCGTCGGCGGGGTTCGTCGCACCGGTGGCGGGCAGCGATGCCCGCCACCTCGCACGTCCGTGGCGAGGAACCCGATCCCCCTCACCCTGCCCGTCCGCCGACCCGGAAGGTCGCCTCATGAGCGCTGCGGACCTGGCCCGACTCCAGTTCGCGGCCACCACCAGCGTGCACTGGCTCTTCGTCATCCTCACCATGGGGCTGGTGCCCCTGGTGGCGTTCATGCACACCCGGGCCGCCTTCACCCGGGATCCCGCCACCCGCGCGGTGCGCGAACGCATGACCCGGTTCTGGGGCCAGCTGTACGTCATCAACTACGCGGTCGGCATCGTGACCGGCCTCGTCATGGAGTTCCAGTTCGGACTCAGCTGGAGCGGGCTGAGCAAGTACGCCGGGAACGTCTTCGGCGCCCCGCTGGCCCTGGAGACCCTGGTCGCCTTCTTCGCCGAGTCCACCTTCCTCGGAATGTGGATCTTCGGCTGGGGCCGGCTGCACCGCGGTGTGCACGTCGCGCTGATCTGGCTGGTCGCGCTCACCGCGTACGCCTCGGCGTTCTGGATCATGGTCGCCAACGGCTTCCTCCAGCACCCGGTCGGCCACGAGGTGCGCTCCGGCGTCGCCTACCTGACCGACTTCGGCGCCCTGCTGACCAACTCCAACGCGCTGGTCGCGCTCGGTCACGTCGCGCTCGCCGCGCTCACCACCGGCGGCGTCTTCGTCGCCGGCGTCAGCACCTGGCACTTCGCCAAGGGCACCCGCGAGACCGCGCTGTTCCGCAGCTCGCTGCGGCTGGGCGTCTGGGTGGCCATGCTGTCCTCGTTCTTCGTGGTCGTCGTCGGCAACCTCCAGGTCCCGGTGATCGAGCGGACCCAGCCGATGAAGGCCGCCGTCCTGGAGGGCAGCGGCGTCGCCGAGGAGCAGGCACGGCTGGTCGCCCAGTACGGCCCCGGGGACTACGTGCCCTGGCAGGGCTGGGTGAAGGGCTCGATGGACCTGATGTCGGGTCTCGGCAACCTCGTCTCGACCATCACGTTCGTCGCCGTCTTCCTGCTGCTGAAGGACCTGCTGGTGCGCAAGCGCTGGCTCTGCTACCTGATGACCGCGCTCGTCCCGCTGCCGTTCATCGCCTCCGTCGGCGGCTGGGTGGTGCGCGAGATCGGCCGGCAGCCGTGGCTCGTCTACGGCGAGCTGACCGTCGACGACGCGCTCTCCGACGTCGGCCGGGGCTCCCTGGTCGTGTCGTGCACGGTGTTCATCGCCGTCTTCGCCGCCCTCGCGGCGGTCAACTGGACGCTGATCACCCGCTTCGCCCGGCGCGGCCCGGACGGCGCCCAGCTCGGCGCCGGCGATCCGGCCGACGACGACCTGCCCGAGGCGGACGGCAGCGGCGAGACGCTGCCGGTCCCGGCCTTCTGAGCCGGCGAAGGGTCCCGCACCGAGATGAACTCCCCTGACGTGACGGAAGGTTGGGCCGCATGAGCCTGGAGACCCTCTGGCTGGCCCTGCTCGGGCTGCTGCTCGCCGGCTACTTCGTGCTCGGCGGCTACGACTACGGCGTGCAGATGCTGTCCCCGTTCCTCGGCGGCCCGCCCGCCGGCCCCGCCGGGGAACGGGAACCGGAACGGGTACCGGAGCCCGGCACGCGCAACGCCGCGCTCGACGCGATCGCCCCGTTCTTCCTCGGCAACGAGGTGTGGCTGGTCGCCTTCGCCGGTGTGCTGTTCGGCGCCTTCCCGCACCTGGAGGGCAGCCTGCTGTCCGGCCTGTTCCCGCTGGTCGTGGCGATCCTGGCCGGCCTGGTGCTCGGCAACGCCGCGGTCCAGCTGCGCGGCCGCTCCCGCGGCGCCCGGGCGCTGCGCCTGTGGAACGCCCTGGTGGTGTTCGGCGGCGCGCTGCCCGCGGTGTGCTGGGGCCTCGTGGTCGGCCTGCTGCTGCACGGTGTGCCCCGCCGGGCCGACGGCTCCTTCCACATCGGCCCCGGCGAGGTGTTCGCCCCGTTCACGCTGCTCTGCGGGGCGGCCGCAGTGCTGCTCTTCGCCGGGCACGGCGCGGCCTTCGTCGCGCTCCGCTCCGAGCCCGCGCTCGCCGCCGCCGCCCGGCGGACGGGCTCGACGCTGCTCGCCGCGGCCGGCGCCGCGAGCACCCTCGCGCTGGTGCTCTCGCTGTTCGGGGCGGGCGCCTCGATGACCAGGACGGCCACCTCGGTGGTCCTGTTCGCGCTCCTCGCCGCCGCCCTCGCGGCCGGCTGGTGGTTCCTCGGCCGCGGCCGCGACGGCCTGGCGTTCAGCGCCACCTGCGCCGCGACCGCGCTGCCCGTGCTGCTGGTCGGGGCCGGCCAGTACCCGTACCTGCTGACCGCCTCCTCCGGGGCCGGGATGACCGTCGGCGAGGCCGCCGCCGACGGGGCCACGCTGAAGCTGCTGATCGGGTTCGGCGCGGTGGTGATCCCGCTGATCCTGGTGTACCAGGCCTGGAGCTGGTGGGCGTTCCGCGGCCGGACCGGCCTGCGCCACACCGGCTACTTCTGACCGTCCCCCCGCAGGCCGGCGGTCCACCGCCGCCGGCCCGCGCGATCCATCCGCACCGCACACCGGGCAGGCCCCGGGAGGGAGCAACGGGATGAAGCCGGCCGAACGCCGTCTGCGGCGCGAACTCCCGGTGGTGCGGCGCCACCTCACCACCTCGGCCGGACTGGCGCTGCTGGGCGCCGCCCTGGTCGTCGGCCAGGCCGTCCTGCTGGCCGGCCTGCTCGCGGACGGCTTCGCCGGACACGGCCCGCAGCTCCCCGCCCTGGCCGCCCTCGGCGCCGTCCTCACCCTGCGCGCCCTGCTCGCCTGGGCCCGCGGCGCGCTCGCCCAGCGCGCCGCCGCCGAGACCGGACGCGCCCTGCGCGAGCGCCTCGTCGGGCGGCTGCGGCGCACCGGCCCGCGCCGGCTGGCCGCCCGGCGGCACGGCGAGACGGCCACCCTGCTCACCCGCGGCCTGGACGCCCTCGACCCGTACCTCACCGGCTACCTGCCCACCCTGGCCGCCACCGCCGTCGTCCCGCCCGCGGTGATCGGCTGGCTCTGGTGGACCGACTGGGCCTCCGCGCTGATCATCGTGGTCACGCTCCCGCTGATCCCGGTGTTCGGCGCGCTCGTCGGCCTGCACACCGCCCGCCGCACCGCCCGGCAGTGGCGGCTGCTCGCCCGGCTCGGCGGCCACTTCCTGGACGTGGTCGCCGGACTGCCGACGCTGCGCGCGTTCGGCCGCGAGCACCACCAGACGGGCGTGGTGCGGGAGATGGCCGACGCCCACCGGCGGGCCACCATGCGGACCCTGCGGGTGGCCTTCCTCTCCTCCCTCGTCCTGGAGACCGTCGCCACCCTGTCGGTGGCCCTGGTCGCCGTCCCGGTCGGCCTGCGGCTGCTGGCCGGCGAGCTCGACCTGCGCACCGGCCTGGTCGTCCTCCTCCTCGCGCCCGAGGCCTACCTGCCGCTGCGCGCGGCGGGCGCGGCGTTCCACGACAGCGCCGAGGGCATCGCGGTGGCCGAACGGGTCTTCGCCCTCCTCGACGAGGAGGAGCCCGCGGCGGCGGGCCCCGTCGCCTCCGCCGTCCCCGACGGCCGGACGGCGCGGCTGTGCCTCGACGCGGTCACCGTCCACCACCCCGGCCGCGCCGCGCCCGCGCTCGACGCGGTCTCGCTCACCGTCCGCCCCGGCGAGCACCTCGCCCTGGTGGGCCCGAGCGGCGCCGGGAAGTCCACCCTGCTCGCGCTGTTCCTCGGCTTCACCGCCCCCGGCGCCGGCCGGGTGCTGGTCGACGGCGCCGACCTCGCCGGGCTCGACCCCGACGGCTGGCTCACCCAGGTCGCCTGGGTGCCGCAGCGCCCGCACCTGTTCGCCGCCAGCGTCGCCGACAACATCCGCCTCGGCCGCCCCGACGCGACCGACGCCGAGGTCCGCGCCGCCGCCCGGGCCGCCTGCGCCGACGGCTTCGCCGAGGCGCTCCCGCAGGGCTACGACACGGTGCTCGGCGAACACGGCGCCGGGCTCTCCGCCGGGCAGCGCCAACGCCTGGCCCTCGCCCGGGCGTTCCTCAAGGACGCGCCGATCCTGCTGCTCGACGAACCGACCGCCCACCTGGACCCGGAGAGCGAGGCCGCCGTGACCCGGGCCACCGCCGCGCTCATGCGCGGGCGCACCGCGATCGTGGTCGCCCACCGCCGCGGCCTGCTGCCGCACGCCGACCGGATCGTCACCGTCCGGGCGGGCGTCCTGCACCCCGCCCCGGCCGCCGAGGGGCTGGTCCTCTCGTGACCGCGCCCGCCGCCCGCGCCGGTTCCCGCACGGCCGCCCGCGCCGCGTCCCGCCCCACCGTGCGGCTGCTGCGGCACCTCCTGCCGCACTGGCGCCGGCTGCTGCCCGCCGTGCTCGCCGCCGCCGGCAGCGAGCTCAGCGGCGCCGCCCTGACGGCCACCGCCGCCTGGCTGATCACCCGCGCCGCCGAACAGCCGCCGCTGTCCGCCGTCGCCGTCGCCGTCGTCGCCGTGCGCGCCCTCGCCCTCGGCCGCGGCACCCTGCGCTACGCCGACCGCCTGCTCGGCCACGACGGCGTGCTGCGCGCCGTCGCCGGCTTCCGCGCCCGGGTGTACGAGGCGCTCGTCCCGCTCGCCCCGGCCGGCACCCCGGCGTTCCGCGGCGGCGACCTGCTGACCCGTCTGGTCGCCGACGTCGACGCCGCCCAGGACCTGCTGCTGCGCGTCCTCGTGCCGGTCACCGCCGCCGTCGCGGTCGCGGCGGCCGCCACCGGCGCGGCCGTGGTGCTGCTGCCCTCCGCCGGACTCCTGCTCGGGGTGCTGCTCGCCGTGGCGGGCCTGCTGGTGCCCGCCCTGGTGCTCGCGCTGTCCCGCCGGGCCGGGCACGCCGAGAAGGCCGCCCGCGCCGAACTCGCCGCGCTCACCGTCGACCTGACCGAGGGCGCGGCCGACCTCGCGGCGTACGGCGCCCGCGGCCGCGCCCACCGGCGGGCCGTGGCCGCCGTCGACCGGATCGCCGCCCTGGAACGCCGCGCGGCGCTCACCACCTCGCTCGCCTCCGCCGTGATCCTGCTGCTCCAGGCCGCCGCCGTGGTCGGCGCCACCTGGCTCGGCCTGGACGCCCACGCCGACGGCCGGCTGCCCGCCGTCCGGCTCACCGTCCTCGCGGTGCTCGCCCTGGTCTCCTTCGACGCCCTGGCCGCGCTGCCCGCCGCCGCCCGCCGCCTCTCCGGCGTCCGGGCCTCCGCCCGCCGGCTCGCCGACCTGCTGGACACCCCGCCCCCGGTCACCGACCCGGCCGACCCGGCCCCGCTCCCCGCCGACGGCCCGCTCGGCGTCGAGATCACCGGCCTGCGGGTCCGTCACCGCCCCGGCGGTCCGGCCGTCCTCGACGGCGTCAGCCTCCACCTGCCGCCCGGCCACCGGGTGGCCCTGCTCGGTGCCAGCGGCTCCGGGAAGTCCACGCTGGTCGCCGCGTTGATGCGGTTCGTCCCCTACGAGGCCGGCAGCATCCGGGTCGGCGGCCGCGAGCTGCGCGACTGCGCGGGCGACGACGTCCGCCGGGTGATCACCGGCATGACCCAGGACGCCCACGTCTTCCACACCACGATCCGGGCCAACCTGCTCCTGGCCCGCCCCGGGGCCACCGACGAGGACCTGCGCGAGGCCGCCCGCCGGGCCCGGCTGCTCGACTGGATCGAGTCCCTGCCCGACGGCTGGGAGACCGTGCTCGGCGGGGACGGCGCGACCGTCTCCGGCGGCCAGCGCCGACGCCTGCTGCTGGCCCGCGCCCTGCTCGCCGACCCGCCGGTCCTCGTCCTCGACGAGCCCACCGAGGGCCTCGACCCGGACACCGCCGCCGCCGTCCTCGCCGACGTCCTCGACGCCACCCGCGGCCGCACCACCCTGCTGGTCACCCACGACCACGCCGCCCTCGCCGCCGTCGACGCCGTCCTGACCCTCACTCCGGGGCCGGCCCCGGAGTGAGGGTGAGGCGGTCGGCGGTGTCCGACCGGGCCTCCCGGGCAGGGGGCCGCCCGGGGCCCGCCCGCTGATCCTGCGGCCCGGGCCGGGCCAGGCCTGGCCTGAGAACGGTCCAGGGCCACTTCCGTCCCGACGGAAGCCCTTCCACCGCCGCCGACTCCGGCGCGCGGTCACCCAGGCCGTGGTCGCCGCGCTGCCCCACGGCGACATGCACCTCGTCACCCTGACCGACGGTGTCGTGTACGACAACGTCCGCTACACCAAAGGCACCTGGCAGGGCGCCGCGGTCGTCGGATCCGGCGCGGACGTGTCCCAGGTCGTCACCGCGGCCATGCCCAACGGCGAGATGCACCTGGAGACCCTCGCCGACTGACGCCCCGACGCTCCGCCCCTTCGCGGGCCGCCCCATCGGCCGGCCCGCGGCAGGAGGAGAACGGGAGAAGCCCCCGGTCGAACCGTCGACCGGGGGCTTCGCGGTGGGCCGCCAGGGGCTCGAACCCTGAACCTACGGATTAAAAGTCCGCAGCTCTGCCAATTGAGCTAGCGGCCCGTGGCCCGGCCGGGTCGCGGCGGGCCGCCGTGATCCTACCCGGTGGGCCCGGAGTCACGCGTCCGGTGGGCGGTGGGTCCAGTGGGCGGCGCGCACCCGGCGCAGCCAGGCGTCGGCGGGACGCTCGTCGGGGCGGTCGGGGAGGACGCCGGGGCGGTCGAGGCGCTCGGCGGCCGCCGCGAGGAGGCGGTCGGCGCGGGCCGGGTCCTCGGCGACGCGCTCGCCGAGGTCGCGGACCCGCTCGGGGTCGGGCAGCCGCACCAGGTTGCGGCCGGTCTCGTGCAGGTGGACGGCCTGGTCGAGGAGGCGGACCAGGTGGCGGGCGTGCTTGGCGGCCCGGACGCGGGTGACCGGGTCGGAGGTGTCGCGGGTCCGCAGCTTGCGCAACTGCTGGGTGGCGTAGCCGAGGTAGGCGGTGCGAACGGCCCGGGCGCCGAGGAGGGAGCGGCGGATCGCGATCAGCTCCTCGCCCAGCGGGGTGCGGACCTCGTAGAGCTCGTCGGGCAGCCAGACCAGCTCGGAGGCGGTGGGGTTGCCGGCGAGCGCCAGCCGGCACCACTTGGCGGCCTCGTGCAGGGTGCGGTCGGGGGCGGTGGTGACGTGCGATTCGGCGGGGCGGTGCAGACCGTGGAAGTCCTCGGTCGGGGCCGCGAACAGGCCGAGCCGGTCGACGTCGGAGCCGGCGTGGGCCAGCCCGTAGGCGGTCGAGCCGACGATGCCGGAGAGCAGGACGGTGCCGGGCGGGGTGGACACGGATCGGGCTCCTCCCGTCGGCCGGTCACGGGATCCCCCGGGAGCGGGGGTCCGCCGGTACCGGGAGTCTGCCGGTCGGGGCGGCCGCGGGCCAGCGAATTCCCGGGGCCGGGGCACGGCGGAGCGCGGCGAGTAGGGTACGGAGCATGGCCACCGCACACGGTTCCGAGCAGCCCGACGTCGTCCTGATCACCGGTGCCGGACGCGGCATCGGCGCCGCCACCGCGCTGCTCGCCGGGCGGCGCGGGTACCGGGTGTGCGTCAACTACCGGGCGGACGAGGCCGCCGCCGCCTCGGTGGTGGAGGCGGTCCGGGCCGAGGGCGGCACCGCGCTCGCCGTCCGCGCGGACGTCACCCGCAGCGCCGAGGTGGCCCGGCTGTTCGACACCGTCGACGCCGAGCTCGGCCCGCTCACCGCCCTGGTGAACAACGCGGGCACGCTGGAGCGGCAGTGCCGGCTGGAGGACATCGACGAGGCGCGGCTGAACCGGATCTGGGCCGCCAACATCACCGGTCCGTTCCTGTGCGCCGCGCAGGCCGTGCGCCGGATGTCCACCCGGCACGGCGGACGCGGCGGCGCGATCGTCAACGTCTCCTCGGCGGCCTCCCGGCTCGGCTCGCCCAACGAGTACGTGGACTACGCGGCGGCGAAGGGGGCCGTCGACTCGATGACGCGCGGGCTGGCCCTGGAGGTCGCCGCCGAGGGCATCCGGGTCAACGCCGTGCGGCCCGGCCTGATCCACACCGGCATCCACGCCCTGGGCGGCGAGCCCGGCCGGGTCGACCGGGTCGCCCCGAACCTGCCGATGCGCCGCGGCGGCCGGCCCGAGGAGGTCGCGGAGGCGATCCTCTTCCTGCTGTCCCCGGCCTCCTCCTACAGCACCGGCGCCTTCCTGGACGTCTCCGGCGGTCGCTGACCGGACAACCGGAGTTTCCTTCCCCTGACCCGGTGGGCGACCGTACGGTGGTGGCCATGACCGACGACGTGCAGTCCGCCTTCATCGACATCCCCGGCGTGCGCAACTTCCGTGACGCCGGGGGCGTCGGTGCGCTCCGCCGCGGTGTGCTGTTCCGCTCCGGCTCCCTCCACACCCTCACGCCCGAGGGCGCCCTGCGGCTCAAGGCCCTCGGCCTGCGCACCGTCATAGACCTGCGCAGCAGCACCGAGATCACCGCCTTCCCCGACCTGCGGCACGATCTCGACCACGAGACGCTCAGCCTCCCCACCCTGCCCGCCAACCGGGAGGACACCGAGCGCCCCTGGCCGGAGGACCAGGCCGAGCTGTACCCGTTCATGGCCGCCACCGCCGGCCCGTCCCTGGTCGCCGCGATCCGCCGCCTCGGTGCCCCCGGCGCCCTGTCGGCCGTCGTCCACTGCGCCGTCGGCAAGGACCGCACCGGCCTCACCATCGCCGTCGTCCAGTCCCTGCTGGGCGCCTCCGAGGCCGACATCACCGCCGACTACCTGCTCTCCAACACCGGCCTCGGCCTACTGGACGGCCCCACCCCCTACATCGACGAGACCGGTGCCGAGCGGATCTCCCGCCCGGTCTCGGCGGAGCTCCTCACCTCGTCCTTCACCTGGATCCACGACCACCACGGCACCGTCCCCGCCTACCTCCGCGCCCACGGCGCCACCGAGGCCGAGCTCGACGCCCTGCGCTCCCAGCTGTCGGCGTAGGCCGGGCGGCGGGGCGGCAGGGCACGCGGGGGGACTACCGGCGTTCCAGGTGCCACCACTGGGCCGGGGAGTCGGTGTCCTCCCACTGGTGGACGGGGGCCGTCGGGTCCTCGGCCGGGGCGGTGAGGGGCTTGCCGCTGACGAAGCTGGTGAGGGTGAAGGTGCCGGGCGCGTCGACGTGGTGCTCGACCAGCCACTCCTGCGCGCCGAAGGCGTTGGCGGACCACTGCTGGACGGGCACGCCGTCCTCGGTCGAGGCGCCGGTGACGTCCAGGCGCTTGCCGCCGGCGACGTTCTCGACGTGGAACAGCGCCCCGCCCCGGTGGACGGCGGTCAGCCGCCAGAGCTGGGCGTCCGAGCCGTCCTCGGCGCCGAGTTGCACCTTCACGCCGCTGCGGCGGCTGCCGCCGGGGACCTCCAGCAGCAGGCCGGTGGCGACGTTGCGGATCCGGTAGAGGCCGTCGGTGATCTCGTGGTCGGTCACCGGGTGAGTCTCCCACCCGCCACCGACAGCCCCGGGCCCTATGCTGCGGCGAATGGTGTTCGACCCTCATTCCGCGCAGGACGGCCGCCCCGGCGGGCCGTCGGACAGTCAGCAGTCCCCCCTCGCCCGGGCGGTGGGTGCCCTGGAGGCCGCCGTGGCCGCTCCGGCGGACGGACCGGACGGGGGTGAGCGGTTCGAGTCGGCGCTGCGCCGGGTCGGCGGGACGCTCGGGCCCGCCGGGGAGGCGGAGTCGGCGGCCGTCGGCCCCCGGCTGGCGGCCCTGCTCACCGACACCCCGCCGTTCCCCCGGGCGCACCTGGCGATGATGGTCGGCGCCTGTGTGGAGCGCGGCGCCGACCCGGTGGCCTGCGCCGACCCGGTGCTCGCCGGGCTGCGCGAGGCGCTGACCGGGGCGCTGCTGCTGCTCGACCGGTGGGCCGAGGACGCCGGGGACGCCCTGCCGGACCCCGACCGGGACGATCCCGGCCCGGTCCACGCCCGGCTCGCCGGGGACGGGCGCGCGGGCTCCCGGCACGCCCACCGGGCGGTGGCCGGCTGGTGGACGCTCGACCTGTGGCAGCGGGCCGCGTTCGCGCTCTGCACGCACGCCGCCGTGCGCCGCTCGGCCCGCGCCGAGGGGGTGGCGGAGGTGCTCGGCGAGCTGATCGACCGCTACCGCGAGCGGTCCGAGCAGCACGACCTCAAGGGCCTGCGGTACCTGGCCGCGGCCCTCGACGACGAGCCGCTGCTCGTCCTGCACCGGCCGAGCGGCACCGGCTACCTGCTCCGGATGGACGGCCTGACCGACAACTTCCAGCTGCACACCCTGCTCGCCGAGGTCCTGATCGGCGGCGGCCACCTGCCCGGGCCCCGCCCCGACCCGGAGGTGGTCGCGCTCAGCCGCACCGCGTGGCTGGACGGGCGCCGGTTCATCGCGACGGGGGCGTTCAACCTGGTCGCGCCGGACGGCGGTTGGATCTGGAACGAGGGCATGCCGGAGTCCATCCCGGTGGTGGACGGCGTACGGACCCTCGTCCTGGACCCGCAGCCGTACGAGCGGAGCTGGGCGGCCGGGCGGTTCGTCGAGCAGGTGCCCGGCGACCTGCGGCTGGAGCGGGTCCTGGCCCCGGAGGAGGCCGCGGCCCGGCTGGCGGCCGCGGCGCCCGCGCTGTCCTTCGAGCAGGCTGCGCGGTAGCCGAGCAGGCGGCGCGGTGGCCGGCCCGACGGCGGCGGGCGGGGGCCCGGGCGGGCCGGCGGAGGCGGCGGGTTATGGTCGAAAGCCCCGGGGGAACCCCGGGAACCCGCCGCGGATCCGCACCGGACCCGCCGAGGAGTGGAGTCGACGATGGCGAGGATCCCGAACGCGCTCGCGAGCACCGCACCGGCCGCGCTGACCGCCGCGAGCGGCCTGGTCGGCGGCTACGGCGTCGCCCGGTGGACCGGGAAGCGGCAGCTCGGCGGGGCGGTGCTGGCGGTGGCCGGCGCGGGCGCCGCCGCGCAGTGGCACCGGCGCTCGGGAGCGCCCGCCGCGGCCGCGCTGACCGGGCTCTACGTGGCGGCCTTCGGCGGCTCGCACCCGCTGGCGAAGAAGATCGGCGCCTGGCCCTCGGTCCTCGCCGTCACCGGGGTGGTGACCGCCGCCTCGGCGCTCACCTCGGCGCTGGTGACCCGCAAGGACTGAGGGCGGGGCGCCTACCCGCCGAACCGGGCCTCGAAGGCGGCCCGGTTCTGCGAGACCGGCGTCCGGTCCCAGACCGCGAAGACCACCCGGTCGAAGGCCGCGCCGTACCGGGCGAGCGCGTGCGCGAAGGCCTCCGCGACCTCGGCCGGGTCGTTGCGGAACACTCCGCAGCCCCACGCCCCGAGCACCAGCGCGCGCACCCCGTGCCGGGCGGCCACCGCGAGCACCCGCTCGGCCCGCTCGGCGAGCACGCCCCGCACGTCCACGCCCCCGGGCGTGCGCAGGGCGAGCTGGCCGGCGTTCGGCGCCGGCGAGGTCAGGAAGGTGACCGGGTAGGGGCGCGCCAGCAGCCCGCCGTCCTCGCCCCGCACCACCGGCACGCCGGGCGAGACGATCACCCGGTGGCTGTACCGGAGGTCGGTGGAGGCCCGGTGCGCCTCGTAGTAGTCCGGCGCCTCCAGCAGGCAGGTGTACAGCAGGGCGCTGCGGCAGAGGTCCTCCTCCTGGGCGCGGGCGCCGCGCAGGTAGCCGCCGCCGGGGTTGCGCGCGGAGGCGAAGTTGAGCACCCCGACCGGTCCGGCGCCCGCCCCGGCCAGTCGGCGGGCCGCCTCGATGCTGCCCTCGGCCGTCACCTCGACGGTGGCCGGGTCCGCCACCGGACCGGGGCCGCCGGCCGCGAGCAGCGCGTCCAGCGCGGCCGGGTCGTAGGACACCGTGCCGGCCCGCGCCGCCGTCAACCGCTCCGCCACCTCGACGAGTTCACCCCCGGCCGCGCGGAAGTCCCCCCGTTCGACGATGCCCTCGTTCACCGTCGCCACCTCACGCAGTCTGCTGCTCATGCCGCCGACCGTAGGGGACGGGGGAGGCACCGCGCCACTGGTTATTCTCGGTTACAGAACAACAGTGCCGGCGCGGACGGCGACGGGCCCGCCCCACCGGAGTGGAACGGGCCCGTCGCGGGTGCGTCAGGTGCTACGCGGCGTCAGTGCCACGCGGCGTCAGTTCTTCCAACGCGGCTTGCGGTCGTCGCGGTTGAAGCCGGAGTTGAAGCCACCGGAGCGGCCGCCGCGGTCGTCGCGGTCACGGTTGAAGCCACCGGACTGCGGACGGCCGCCGGAGCGGTGGTCGTCGCGGCGGGCGAACGGACGGTTGTTGCTGCCGCCGCGCTCGTCGCGGTCACGGCCGAAGGAGCGGTCGCGGTCGCCGAAGGAACGGGCCGGGCGGTCACCGAAGGAACGGCCACCACGGTCGTCACGGTCACGGTTGAAACCGCCACGGTCACGGTCACCGAACGAACGGCCACCACGGTCGTCACGGTCACGGTTGAAGCCGCCACGGTCACGGTCACCGAAGGAACGGCCACCACGGTCGTCACGGTCACGGTTGAAACCGCCACGGTCACGGTCACCGAACGAACGGCCACCACGGTCGTCACG
>NZ_JBHYUU010000046.1:0-30373 GCF_042749955.1 Kitasatospora sp. NPDC059462
CCGCGGTACCGCGGCCGCCACCGGGTTCACCTGTCTAGCGGTGGCCGGCGGACGGGCCGGCGGTCTTCTTGGCGGGCTCGGCCTTCCCCCCGGAGGCCTTGCCGTGCTGCTGCGGAACGCCGCCGTGACCGGCCGCCTTCCCGCCGGTGCCGCTCGTCGTACCAGCAGTGGTACCAGCAGCGACATCCTTGCCCGCCACCGGGGCCCCGCTGCCGGGGACCAGGGTCGGCGCTTCGGTGCGGTCGGTGTCGCCCGGGCCGGCCGGGACGGCGTCCGCGGTGCCCTGCGGGACGACCTTGGTGTCGGCCGGCGCCGGGGCCGGGACGGACTTGGCCGCGAGGCTCGGGCTGGTGCCGGCCGGCGCGGCCGGGGTGCCCGTCGCGGGCAGCGTCAGCTGGACGCCGCTCTGCAGCTGGCCGGGCTTGACCCAGCCGGAGAGCGAGCCCGCGTAGGCGGTGCCGAAGGCGGCGGTGCCGATGGCGAGCTGCTGGACGGTGCCGGTCGGCATGGTGGCCTGGACCTGGACGCCGGCCGGGGCGTTCACCCGGACGGTGTCGCCGACCCGGTAGGCGGTGACCTGGCCGGAGGCGAGGGCCGCGTTCCAGGCTGCCCGCCGCTGGAACTCCTGACCGATCTCCTTCTGCGGGAGGTTCACGACCGGGGCGTTGTCGGCGTGCAGCGACCGGTAGGTGGAGAGGATCTTCTCCAGCACCGGGTAGACGATCCGGTCCTCGGACAGGTTCGACTGGTGGATGAAGTGCGGCCGCGGGTCGTTGCTCAGCACGTGGCCGAGGTCGATCCGGGCCTCCAGCGGCACGATGTACGACTGGTAGCCGGTGTTGACGTCCAGCGGGGCCGGCAGGCAGGTGGAGTTGGCCGACTCGCAGGCGCCGCTGCCGCCGTTGGCCGCGCTGGTGTAGATCCAGTTGTACTCGTCGGTCTCCTCCTGCGCCGTGGCGGCGTTGTAGAAGACGTTCATCGGGTACCGCGGCACGGTCAGCGCGTTGCCGACGGCCCGCTGGGCGGGCTCGCGGGAGGCGTCGCTGGCGGTCCACTTGACGCCGTTGGCGGCCAGCGAGGGCGCCAGGTACGGGTTGTCGCTGGTCTCCTGGGGCGCGGTCAGCAGGCCGGAGTGCTCGCCGGTGACCAGTTCGGTCCGGTCCAGCTGCAGGCCCCGGGCGGCGGCCCAGTCCAGGTTGTTCTTGATCTGGGAGGTGATGGTGGCCTGGTCGACCCAGACGGTGCTGCCCGAGGTGGTCTTGGTGCACTTCCACGGCACCACCGAGACGTCCTGGAGGCAGCCCAGGTACGGGTGGGTGTAGGTGTGGTTGATCCACCGGTAGCTGGTCTGGTCGGCGATCATCCGGTCGACCACCGGGTCGGTGGTGGTCTCGTGGTCGGCCTTCCAGTCCTCGCTGCCGCCGCCGTTGAACACCATGTCCATGGTGAAGCCGTGGTCGAGCTGCCACTGCTTGGCGTACTGCGCGTCGGCGACCGTCATCCGGATCGGGTTGGCGGTCTCCGGGGTCCCGGGCGGGCAGGTGACGTCGCCGGGGGTGCACTTGAGCACCGTGTCCCAGCGGTCGTCGGCGAGGAAGACGTCGTCGACGTGGGCCGCGAAGTAGTTGCGGTCGTAGCCCAGGTGGACGCCCTGGGTGATCCAGTCGACTATGCCGCGGGCCAGCAGGCGGTACTGCTGCTGATACTGGTTGTAGACGAAGGTGACGACCAGTTCCTTGCGGCCGGCGTGCTCGTACTCGCCGACCAGCGAGCCCTTGGCGGTGCTGCCCGGGATGGGCACCTCGACCAGCGGGGTGAAGCTGGAACCGGCGGGCAGGGTGGTCAGCGGGGTGGCGAGGTAGCCGTAGCTCTCCGAGACGGCCGGGTCGTTGTCCTCGAACGGGACGCTGCCCTTGAGGTAGCCGAACGGTCCGCTCAGGCCGGCCGTGGTGATCTGCCCCTGGAAGCCGTCCAGGGTACCCATGTACCCGGGGTTGACCGCCCAGTTCAGGCCGACGTCGGGACGGGCGTAGGTGTACGCGTCGACCTGGCGGACGCCGAACGCGGCCTCGTACGCGGCGATCGCGGTCATCTCGGCGGAACCGGCCGCGAACGGGTTGTCGTTCGGCAGCACGATGCCCTGGTACTTGCCGCGCGGCTGGCCGTTCAGCGTGTCGCTGAGGAAGGCCGCGTCGATCACCGGGCGGTTGGCGTCGTTGAGGTCGACCAGCTTGTACGGCGTGCCCTGGCTCTTGAGCTCGGCGGCGATCGCGGCCGTGGCCGGCCCGCCGTCGCTGATCACCAGGACCGTGAGGTCGATCCGGGGCGTGGTGGTGGCGTGCGCGAAGGACGTCTGCAGACCTCCGGCCAGCAGAACGGCGGCCGCGCAGGCGGCGACTCTCCGGGTCGCTCGACCCATGTTGACTTTCCTCCCCTGGGCAGGGCGATCCGCTGCCGGTGTCCACCTGCCCTGTAGCTGTTCACGGGCACCAGGCTGCCCGGCGCCCATCCTGGTGGAAGTTCCTTGGCAGGAGGGACCGAATGGGCAGGAGTGCAGCGAATCTGTTACCAACGTTCATGGTCGGGCCATGAGGGCGCTGATTGTGGCCGAAACCGCAGCGGCTGCGCAAATAATGAATTAAAAATGAAAACCGGGAACCCAGCGTTACCGCTGCTCACCCATCGTGTGATCCGGGGGGCGGCAGGACCCTACACTGACGCCGAAGCCCGGGACACTCTTGCACATCCGGCCGTTTCGGTGGGCAGGTTCATGCAATATCGCTCAGGGTTGTGCAACGTCACCGTCCGAATATCCAATGGAGGCCGCCGAGTGACCGAGCAGCAGATCGAAACCGCCGCAATTCAGGCGGCCCGCAGCCTGGGCCTGCTCGGCGCCGTGAACGCCCGGGACCTGGGCGGCTACCGGACCGCCGAGGGCCTGGTGCTCCGGGCCGGCGTCGCCCTGCGCAGCGACGGCCTCAGCCGGCTGACCGACGAGGACCTCGGCCGGCTGGCCGGGCTGGGGCTGCGGCGGATCGTCGACCTGCGCAGTCCGGACGAGGTCCGCGAGGCGGGTGCGGACCGGATCGCCGACGGCATGTCGGTGCATCAGCTGCCGGTCTTCGCGGCGGACTTCGACATCTACGCCACGCTGCGCGAGGCGCTGGCCGACCGCGATCCGCGCAAGCAGCGCGCCCTGCTCGGCGGCGGCCGCGCCGACGCCATGATGACCGGCCTCTACCGGTGGTTCGTCACCGACCGGATCGCGCGCGAACGGTTCGCCGACGTGCTTCGTCTACTGGCGGATCCGGCCGGCGCGCCGCTGCTGTTCCACTGCTCGGCCGGAAAGGACCGCACCGGCTGGACGGCGGCCGTGCTGCTGACCGCGCTCGGGGTGGACCGGGAGACGGTGGTGACGGACTACCTGCTCACCAACGAGCGTTCCGCCGTCGTCGTGGAGGCGGTCCTGGAGGGCTTCCGGACCCGCGGTCTGATGCACGAGCCCGAGCTGCTGCTGCCGGTCTTCCGGGCCGAACGCCACTACCTGGACGCGGCCTTCGAGGAGGTCGAGGCCGGCTGGCCGGACTTCGGGGCGTTCTGGGCCGACGGTCTCGGGCTGGACGAGGCCGTGCTGGCGGGACTGCGGACCAACCTGCTGGCACCCTGAGGCGGCGGCGGGGCCCGCCGGGCCCCGCCGCGGTGCCCGTGCCCAGAGGTCAGGCCCCGGCGGTCAGGCCTCGGCGGTCAGGCCTCGGCGGTCAGGCCTCGGCGGTCAGGCCCTCGCGCAGCTGGGTGAGCGTCCGGGTCAGCAGCCGCGAGACGTGCATCTGCGAGATGCCGATCTCCTCGCCGATCTGGGACTGGGTCAGGTTGCCGAAGAACCGCAGCATGATGATCCGGCGCTCGCGCGGCGGCAGCTTGGCCAGCAGCGGCTTCAGCGACTCCCGGTACTCCACGCCCTCCAGCGCGAGGTCCTCGTAGCCGAGCCGCTCGGCCAGCGGGCCCTCGCCGTCCTCCTCGCTCGGGCTGGAGTCCAGCGAGCTGGCGGTGTACGCGTTGCCGACCGCCAGGCCCTCCACCACGTCCTCCTCGCTGACGCCGAGGCAGGCGGCCAGCTCGGCCACGGTGGGGGAGCGGTCGAGGCGCTGGGAGAGCTCGTCGCCCGCCTTGGTGAGCGCCAGCCGCAGCTCCTGGAGCCGCCGGGGCACCCGCACCGACCAGCTGGTGTCCCGGAAGAAGCGCTTGATCTCGCCGACCACCGTCGGCATCGCGAAGGTCGGGAACTCGACCCCGCGCTCCGGGTCGAACCGGTCGATCGCCTTGATCAGGCCGATCGTGCCGACCTGGACGATGTCCTCCATCGGCTCGTTGCGGCTGCGGAAGCGCGCCGAGGCGTAGCGCACCAGCGGCAGGTTGAGCTCGATCAGGGTGTCGCGCACATAGGTGTGCTCGGCGCTGCCCGGTTCGAGGGCGCCCAGCCGTCCGAAGAGGGAACGGGAGAGCGTGCGGGTGTCGAGCCCCGCGTCCGGCGCGGCCGCGGCGCGCTGGAGCGGGATCCCCGCGGCGCCGGCCGGTGCAGCGTGGATCTCCGCAGTGCCCACATCTGAGGACATGCACCCACCCCCTCGTGACTGACGGTCCAACGGGCGCCGTCCCCGGAACGTTCCCGCGCCCGCGTCGGACCCCCTCCAACCCTGCATACCGGCTCACGGTCCCCGGCAAACCCGAGCGTCGCAAGATGTCACGCGGCGGTGACGTGCCGCTATCGCGCCGTCACGACGCAGCGCGGTCAGTCCTCCCAGGAGTTCCCGGTCCGCAGCCGGGTGAGGATCCGCGACAGCAGCCGCGAGACGTGCATCTGGGACATCCCCAGCTCGGTGCTGATCTGCGACTGCGTCAGATTGGCGAAGAACCGCAGCATGACGATCCGGCGCTCCCGCTCGGGCAGCTGCACCAGCAGGTGGCGGACCATGTCCCGGTGCTCGACCTCGGCCAGCGCGGAGTCCTCGTAGCCGAGCCGGTCGAGCAGCGCCAGCCCGCCCTCGTGCTCCTGGGCGGCCTCCAGCGAGGCCGCGTTGTACGCCCGCCCGGCGTCCAGGCAGGCCCGGACGTCCTCCTCGGGGATGCGCAGGCTGGCGGCGATCTCCGGCACCTTGGGGGCGCGGCCGTGCGCCACGGTCAGCTCCTCCATGGCGCCGCTGACCTGCACCCAGAGCTCCTGGAGCCGGCGCGGGACGTGCATGGTGCGGACGTTGTCGCGGAAGTAGCGCTTGATCTCGCCGAGGATGGTCGGCAGCGCGTAGGTGGGGAACTGCACCCCCCGCTCGGGGTCGAACCGGTCGATGGCGTTGATCAGGCCGATGGTGCCGACCTGGACGACGTCCTCCATCGGCTCGCTGCGGCTGCGGAAGCGGGTGGCGGCGTAGCGGACGAGGGGGATGTTGATCTCGATCAGCGCGGCCCGGACGCGTTCGCGCTCGGGGGTGTCCGGGGGCAGCTCGGCGAGCCGCTCGAAGAGCACCCGGGTGAGGGTGCGGACGTCGACGGCGGGGCGGCCGCCGGGACCGCGCAGGCCGTCCGGGCGGAGCTCGCCGGCCGGGCTGATCACGGCGGCCAGCACCTCGTCGTCCGGTGCGCTCCCTGGTGTCCGCACGGAC
The DNA here is from genome assembly GCF_042749955.1 of Kitasatospora sp. NPDC059462. Classification (NCBI taxonomy): domain Bacteria; kingdom Bacillati; phylum Actinomycetota; class Actinomycetes; order Kitasatosporales; family Streptomycetaceae; genus Kitasatospora; species Kitasatospora sp. NPDC059462. The sequence continues at coordinate 5,658 of NZ_JBHYUU010000046.1, forward strand.
ACGTCACCCCTCCCAAAGTCGACAACGGTGGGACCTGCGGACCGGGTGTCGCGTCTGGTTCAGCACCTCGCCATGTCCGGCAAAACCGGTCATAGCATCACAAGGCGGGCACGCGTCGGGCAAGTACCGCGTGGAGGTGTGTTGGTGCGCCGTCCGGCCCCGCCGGTCACAGCGGCGGCGCGGGGGCGGTGCGGGAGGCGGTGCGGGGGGCGGGTTCGTCCCGGGACGGAGCGGGGCGCCCCCCCCGGATGCCGGGCGGGGCGCCGCGGGCCGTCCGGGGGACGCGTCGGCCGGGCCGGGCGCGTCGGGGGGCGGCCCGCCGGGCTCAGACCTCGATGTCGGCGATCACCCAGGTGGCGAACTCGCGCCACTGCGCGGCCGCGGCCTGGTGGGCCGGGTGGGTGAGGTACGCCTGGAGGGCCTCGCGGTCCTCGACCAGGCTGTTGATGGCGTAGTCGTGGGCGATGTCGCGGTCGGTGGTGTTCCAGCCGCACTCCCACTCGCGCAGCTCGGGGACGACCGGGCCGAGCTCGGCGAAGGCCTTGGCGCCGGCGAGCGCGCGCTCGTCGTCCTTGCTGACGCCTTCGTTGAGCTTGAACAGGACCAGGTGGCGGATCACGGTGCCGCTCCTCGCGGACGGGGTCGGGTGGTCGGGCCCACCGTAGCCGGTGGGGTCCGGGCTACTTCACCAGGCCGGTCATGAAGGTGCCGACCGCCTTGGCGGCGTTCGAGATGCCTTCGAACCCCAACTGGACCAGCTCGGCCGCACGGGCGGGCGAGGTGATGATCGTGTAGAGCACGAAGATGAGCAGCAGGACCATTCCGATCTTCTTCGCCTGCGCCATCCGGTGGCCTTCCTCCCTGCCGTGGGCCGTCGTCGCCCGGTCCCCGAGCGGCCCGGTGCAACGGGCAGCTTATCCACCCGGACGGCCTATCAAGTGTGCGACGCGTTCACCTGCCGGGACGAAGGTCCCCGCGAGTGGGGCCTTTCTCCGGGTGCCCGGTCCGGCGGAGCGCGGCAGGATGGTTGATGTACCGAGGATCTGGCAGGAATCCCCGGTACGTGGATCCGGAGCTCCCCGCTGTGGGACCGGGCGCCGCGGCTTCCCCCCGACGCGGCCCCGGTTGTGGGACTCCGCCGGGGGAGCGGTCAGTCCCCCCGAACCGCTCCCCCTCTTCCAGGCTCCGTACTCGACAGGCGTTGGTGGTCATCGGCCGACGGGTACGGAGCCCTTTCCGCGCCCGAGGGTGCGCGGGAACGCCGAAGGGCCCGTCCGGTTCACCGGACGGGCCCTTCGGCCTTGCTGGCGGTAGCGGTGGGATTCGAACCCACGGTGGAGTTGCCCCCACACACGCTTTCGAGGCGTGCTCCTTTGGCCGCTCGGACACGCTACCGAGGGGAACTCTACCGGACGGGTGGCGCGGGAACGAAATCCTTGTCCCGCCGGGGTCCTGCCGAGGTACTGCCGGGGTCCCTCGGGGGTCCTGCCGGGGGTTCAGCGGTGGGTGTCGAAGAAGGCGCGGAGCTGTTCCCCGCACTCGTCGGCGAGGACGCCCCCGATCACCTCGGGCCGGTGGTTGAGCCGGCGGTCGCGCATCACGTCGAAGAGCGAGCCGGCCGCGCCGGCCTTCTCGTCGAGGGCGCCGTAGACCACCCGGTCGATCCGGGAGAGCACGATCGCGCCCGCGCACATGGTGCAGGGCTCCAGCGTGACGACCAGCGTGCACCCGCTCAGCCGCCACTCGCCGAGCTTCTCCGCCGCCGCGCGGACGGCGACCACCTCGGCGTGCGCGGTCGGGTCGCCGACGGCCTCGCGCTCGTTGTGGCCGCGGCCGAGGACCTCGCCGTCCGGGCCGAGGACGAGCGCCCCGACCGGGACGTCACCGGTGGCCGGCGCCAGGGCGGCCTCGGCGATGGCGAGGCGCATCGGCGCCGCCCAGCGGTCGCGGACCGGGTCGGGGCGGACGGGGGCGGGCAGCGGCGGGATCGGGCGGACGGACTGCATGGCATCCAGTGTCGGGCATGACGGGGGTCCGGCCGTCCGGAGGACGGACACGGGGCGTTACCGGACGGCCTCCAGGACCTCGCCGCAGCCGAGCGCCTCGGCGATCTCCTCCAGGGCGTCGCCGGGCACCGCGCCCTCGCCGCTGAGGGCGATCAGCTCGTCGGCGGCGAGGCCGAACTCGGTCAGCAGGTGGACGTCGCCGAGCGGGCCGACCGGGACGCCGCCCTGGCCCTCGCCGTCCTCGTCGTCCTCCTGCTCCTCGGCCTCCGCGCCGTCCTCCAGCTCGGCGACCAGGTTGTCGAGGTCGCCGAACTCGCTCTCGCCGGCCTGGTCGACCAGCTCGTCGGTGAGGACGGAGCCGTAGGAGCTGCGGGCGGCGGCGGCGCCGTCCGACACGAAGATCCGCGGGTCCTCCTCGCCGTCCACCCGGACGATGGCGAACCAGGCGTCCTCCTGTTCGATGAAGACCAGGACGCTGTCGTCGTCCTGGGCCGCCTCGCGGGCCAGGTCGGCCAGGTCGGCGAGGGTTTCGACGTCGTCGAGCTCCGTCTCGCTCACATCCCACCCGTCCTCGGTGCGAGCAAGCACTGCAGCGAAGTACGCCACCAGGGACACTCCCAAGTCTCGGTCTAGGCTGTCGGCGCTCGCGGGCGGCGCGGAACTGGCCGCCCCCGCGCCAGAGGCGGTCCGCTGTTCGGACCGTCCCATCGGAATCGTGACAGAAAGCACGGCTCTGCGGGGGGTGTTCTGCAGCGCGTCTTTGCAGGTCGTGTCGGAAGGGTTGGCCGCCGGACGGTGTAACGGGGGCCGCGCGGCAGAGGGTCTGTGGAGAAGCCGTGGAGGGGCCGTCAGATGCGGAAGGTTCGCATCCGCATCGCTTCGCGCATCCGGCGTTCCTTGGTCCGGCGGGGCTGCACCCGCTCGCGGAGTTCGCGGGCCTCGGTGAGCTCGCGCAGGAAGACGGCGCGGCGCCTGCGGCGCTCCGCCTCGGTCTCCGGCCGGTCCGGGGGCGGACCGGAGCGCCCGCCCGACGGGGCCGGGGCCCCGTCCGCCGAGCCGTCCCCGGGGTTCGGGTTGCTCGTCATAGGACCTGACTTTCCCAGATCGGCCGGGTTGATACCACAGGAGGAGGACCCGTCCGGACATTCTCGCCACGTCACGGCGCGTCACGACGGGAACCGGCACCCGCCCGGGTCGGACCGCGGCCCGGCCTGGCACGGCGTGTCGTACGGGCGTCCGGACCCGGGCTAACCTCGATGCATGCGGATCCACGTCGTCGACCACCCCCTGGTCGCCCACAAGCTCTCCACCCTGCGCGACGAGCGCACCGACTCGCCGACCTTCCGTCGCCTGACCGACGAGCTGGTGACCCTCCTCGCGTACGAGGCCACCCGGGACGTCCGCACCGACGAGGTGGAGATCACCACCCCGGTGGCCGTGACCACCGGCACCCGGCTGTCCTACCCGCGCCCGCTGGTGGTGCCGATCCTGCGGGCCGGCCTCGGCATGCTGGACGGCATGACCCGGCTGCTGCCGACCGCCGAGGTCGGCTTCCTGGGCATGGTGCGCAACGAGGAGACCCTGGAGGCCTCCACCTACGCCACCCGGATGCCCGACGACCTCTCCGGCCGCCAGGTCTACGTGCTCGACCCGATGCTGGCCACCGGCGGCACGCTGGTCGCGGCGATCCGGATGCTGATCGAGCGCGGCGCCACCGACGTCACCGCCGTGGTGCTGCTGGCCTCGCCCGAGGGCGTCGCGGTGATGGAGCGCGAGCTGGCCGGCCTGCCGGTGACCGTGGTCACCGCGGCCGTCGACGAGCGGCTGAACGAGAACGGCTACATCGTCCCGGGCCTCGGCGACGCGGGCGACCGGCTGTACGGCACGGCGGGCTGAGCGGTCCTTCCGGACCCGGTTCGCCCGGACCCGGTTCGCCCGGGCCCGGCCCGTCCGGACGACGAGAAGCCCCCCGGCGCGCTGCCGGGGGGCTTCGTCGTGCAGGTGCGGGGGAGGGTCAGCAGCTGCCGGTGCTGCTCGGGGCCGGGACCGGCGTGGTGGCCAGGGCCAGCGCGGCGGCGGCCTGGGTCTCGTCGAGCAGCGCGTTGTAGCTGTCGCCGATGACGAAGTCCACGGTGGTGTCGGTGCGGGCGTCGGCGGTGCTGGTCGCGCCCGCGATCACCGAGCCGACCAGGGTGGACGCCCCGGCGCCGGCCGGGCCGGCGATCACCTGGGCGGTGCCGGGCACCTTCTTGTCCAGCTCGGCCGGGGCGTTGCCGACCTTGCCGATGGTGAAGCCGCGCTTCTTCAGCTCCTCGGCGGTGCGGGCGGCGAGGCCGGCCTTGGCGGTGGCGTTGTAGACGTTCACGGTGACCGCCGCCGGCTGCGGCACGGCCTTCGGGTCGATCGGCGCGGTGGCGGAGCCCGGGGCGGTCGGCGTCGCCTCCGGGGCCGGGGCGGCCAGCGGCTTGCCCGACGGGGTGGCACAGGCCTCGGCGGCGGCGTTCTTGCCCTTGCCGCTGAAGATGTCCCAGAGCTGGACGCCGCCGAGCCCGATCAGGGCCAGCGCGAGCACCGCGGCGATCAGCGCGATCACCTTGCGGCTCTTCTTCGGCGGGCGGCCCAGGCGTGGATAGGAGTTGCCGGTGATCCGGTACTGCTTCCCCTTCAGGCCTTGGGGAGTCAACATGCTCACGGTTTGTCTCCCCCTCGTGCCGGGGCGGGGATCGGGTGACGGTGGGCCGGGCGCGGTGCCGCGCGAAGCGGTGTCACGCGAACGCGGTCGCGGCCGTAGTCAGCAGATTAGTGCCGTACAGCGGTGAAGGTACTAAACGATCATCATCGGGAGTACGCCGGTACCCGAATGGCGGCACCGCGACCGCACCCGGGTACGAACGGACCGCCCCCCGGAAGCAGCCGGGGAGCGGTCCGAACGCGTGCGGGGCCGGCCGGGCGGCCCCCGGGTTCATTCCATTTCGAGGACACGGGCGTGCAGCACCTGGCGCTGCTGGAGCGCGGCGCGGACCGCCCGGTGCAGTCCGTCCTCCAGGTACAGGTCACCGTGCCACTTCACGACGTGCGCGAAGAGGTCCCCGTAGAAGGTGGAGTCCTCCGCCAGGAGGGTTTCCAGATCCAGTTGTCCCTTGGTGGTCACCAGCTGGTCGAGTCGCACCGGGCGCGGGGCGACGTCCGCCCACTGGCGGGTGCTGGTACGGCCGTGATCCGGGTACGGCCGCCCATTGCCGATGCGCTTGAAGATCACACGGAAAGCCTACCGTTTGGGCGGCGGGTGGCGCAGCAGCCGCGGCGCCGCCACGCGCACGGGTACGGGCTGCGGGCGGGGGATTGCGGCTGTTTCATGGGAAATGTCGTGTAGGTCCCGCGCGGTTGGAGGGTCGTCCGATGTCCGCTGCTGTTCCGTCCGCCGTCCGGGAGATCGCCGACGGGTACGCCTTCACCGGCCCCGCGCTCGATCTCGGCGCGGTGCTGCTGGACGGCACCGCGTACGCCGGCGCCCCGGTGCGGGTGCCGCTCGGGGTGCTCAACCGGCACGGGCTGGTGGCCGGGGCCACCGGCACCGGCAAGACCAAGACCCTCCAGCTGATCGCCGAACAGCTCTCCGCCCAGGGCGTGCCGGTGTTCCTCGCCGACATCAAGGGTGACGTCTCCGGGGTGGCCGCCCCCGGCGAGCCGGGCGGGCGGACCGCGGCCCGGGCCGCCGAGGTCGGCCAGGACTGGCAGGCCCGCGGCTGCCCCGCCGAGTTCTACGCGCTCGGCGGCCTGGGCACCGGCATCCCGCTGCGGGCGACGGTGACCAGCTTCGGGCCGCTGCTGCTCTCCAAGGTGCTGGACCTGAACGAGACCCAGGAGTCCTCGCTCGGCCTGGTCTTCCACTACGCCGACCGGCAGGGCCTGGAGCTGTACGACCTCAAGGACCTCACGGCGGTCATCACCTTCCTCACCTCCCCCGAGGGGAAGGCGGAGCTGAAGGGCATCGGCGGGCTCTCCGCCGCCACCGCCGGGGTGATCCTGCGCTCGCTCACCCTGCTGGAGAACGAGGGCGCCGGGGCGTTCTTCGGCGAGCCGGAGTTCGACACCGCGGAGCTGCTGCGACGGGTGGAAGACGGTCGGGGCGTGGTCTCGGTGCTGGAGCTGCCCGCCGTGCAGGACCGGCCGCGGCTCTTCTCGACCTTCCTGATGTGGCTGCTCGCCGACCTCTACCAGGAGCTGCCCGAGGTCGGGGACCTCGACCGGCCGAAGCTGGTCTTCTTCTTCGACGAGGCCCACCTGCTGTTCAAGGGCGCCTCCAAGGCCTTCCTGGAGGCGATCACCCAGACCGTGCGGCTGATCCGCTCCAAGGGGGTGGGGATCTTCTTCGTCACCCAGACGCCGAAGGACGTGCCGGGGGACGTGCTGGCGCAGCTGGGCAACCGGGTGCAGCACGCGCTGCGGGCGTTCACCCCGGACGACGCCAAGGCGCTCAAGGCGACCGTCTCGACCTTCCCGAAGTCGCCCGCGTACGACCTGGGGGAGGTGCTGACCTCGCTGGGGACGGGCGAGGCGGTGGTCACGGTGCTGTCCGAGAAGGGCGCGCCGACGCCGGTCGCGGCGACCAGGCTGCGGGCGCCGCAGTCGCTGATGGGGCCGCTCGACCCGGCGGAGCTGCGGGCGGCGGTGGACGGGTCGGCGCTGACGGGGAAGTACCGGGACGCGGTCGACCGGGAGTCGGCGTACGAGAAGCTGGCGGCGCGGGCGGCCCGGCCGGAGGCGGAGCCGGTGCCGGTGCCCGCGGAGGAGCGGGAGCCGCAGGAGCGGCGCGAGCCGGTGGAACAGCGGGAGCCGGCCGAACGGCGGGAGCCCGGGGCCCGGCGGGAGAAGACGGACGCCGGGCTGCTCGGGTCGCTGCTGGCCAACCCGGCGCTTAAGTCCTTCGCCCGCTCCGCCGGGACGCAGCTCGGCAGGGAGATCTCCCGGAGCCTGTTCGGGACGTCCCGGCGGCGCAGATGAGGGGTGGTCGCCGGCCCTGACTCAGATGCTGTCGCCGAGCCAGACCCGGCCGGCCGAGATCGGGCGCTCGGCGACGGTGCGCGGCACCGTGGTGTTCAGGCTCCAGCGGTAGCCGGCGAACAGCTTGGTGTCGGCGTCCGCGTAGAACACCATGTGGCCGTAGCCGACGCCGTCGTGCTCCTTCCAGGTGGAGGAGCCGGTGGTGCCCGGGACCTCCTCGATCCGGGTGTCCGGGAACGCCCGGTAGAGGTCGGTGGCGGTGCCGCCGAGCGCCGGGTTGCCGTGCGGGTCGCTGGTGCAGTCGACGACCTCGAAGACGTACGGGACGACCGGGCGGCCGATCTTGGCGTCCACCGCCGGTTCGGACCAGGTGCCCTTGCGTTCGCGGATCATGACGATGTGTCCGGTGTACGGCTTGGTGTTGTCCTCGCCCGGGTAGTAGTCGAGGGCCACCAGGTCGCCGGGGCGCAGGTTCACCGGCTTGGTGACGCGGGTGAAGTGCGGGAGCGAGGCCGTGTCGAGGAAGGCCTGCTGGTACTTCTCCGCGGTCGGGTAGGGGTTGGGATTGGCCGGGTCCTTGATGAAGTACTGCTGGAAGTACTCCCGGGTCGCCCAGCCGTAGCTGTAGTCGCCCCAGGGCATCGGGGTGCCGGCCGGCACGGTGGGCGCGGTCCCGTAGGCGCGCTGGAGCGCCAGGGTCAGGAACGAGGAGCACTGGGAGAGGTTGGAGAACTCCTCCGGGTGGCCGGCGGTGCCCCAGCGGACACTGGTCGGGACGTCGTCGAACACGCCGGCCCGCTTGTAGCGGTTGGCGAGGTGGTCCCAGGGGCGCAGCCGCAGGTGGTCGACCAGGGCCTCGGCCTCGATCTGGTGCGGCAGCTTGAGGGCGTACGGGACGGGTGCCGGGACGGTGGCGGCGGACGCCTCGCCGGCGCCGGCGACGGTCGCCAGGGCGGCGGCACCGGCGGTGCCGGCGGCTCCGGCGAGCAGGCCGCGGCGGGTGATCCGTGGTGTGGACATTGGAGTGCTCCCCCTCGTCGGATGATCACGACTGAGGGGGAGCTTAGGGTCCGCATGTTGGCATGGTCAGGATCATTTCGCGCAGCTGATCGATCGAATCCGGCCAATCGGCGATCGGGTCCGATCAGGTCCGGCCGGGCGGCGGCGGGGGCGGGGCGGTCTCCGCCGGCCGGGGCCGGCGTGGTGGTCAGATGCCCAGGTCGTCGAGTTCCTTGAGCAGCGCGGTGCCCGGGCTCGCCGGGTCCGCCGCGCTCTTCGGGGCGTTCCGCGCGGTCCGACCGCCCCCGTCACGCCGGTCGCCGCGGTCGCGCAGCAGCCAGGCGCCGGCCAGGCCGCCGATCAGCCCGCCCAGGTGGCCCAGCCAGCTGACGCCCTGCGCGCTCGGCAGCACGCCCAGCAGCAGGTAGGAGTACAGCGCGGCGACGATCACGCCGATCACCGTGTCCACCAGGTTGCGGTCGAAGATCCCGCGCAGCACCACGTAGCCGAAGTAGCCGTAGACCACCCCGCTGGCCCCCGCGGTGACGACGTCGGGCCGTTCGAAGAACCAGACCGTCAGCCCGCTGGACACCACGATCAGGGCCGTCGCCAGCAGGAACCGTTTCATCCCCCGGTACGCGGCCAGGAAGCCGAAGGCGAACAGCGGCCAGGAGTTGGCCTCGATGTGGTCCCAACCGAAGTGCAGCAGCGGCATGGTGAGCATGTCCGGCAGCTCGTCCAGCTGCCCGGAGTTCATCCCGTACTCGTAGGAGAGCCGGTAGTCGTCGAGCCAGTTCGCCACCTGGACACCCCAGATGACGGCCAGTGCGCCGAGCATCGTGATCAGCGCGGCACGGGAGTCTCGGAGAACACGGGCGAATCGCGGGGACATAACCCGACTGTAGGGCCGGGCAAGCCGGTTGGTCACCCCACTAAGGTGAATCCTGTGCATCCTGTCCGACGGCCCGCACCCGGGCCCGGGCAGCCCCGTTCCCCCCGTGCCGAGAGGTGACCCTCGATGAGTGTGCGTCCGCCGCTGCCGTACGAGTTCCTGCCGCAGGTGCCGTCCTTCCCGCTGACCAGCGAGGACATCACCGACGGCGGGACGCTGGCCGAGGAGTTCCGCTACGGCGGGGACAACGTCTCGCCGCAGCTGGCCTGGTCGGGGCTGCCCGAGGGCACCCGCTCGATCGTCGTCACCTGCTACGACCCGGACGCCCCGACCGGCTCCGGGTGGTGGCACTGGCTCGCCCTCAACCTGCCCGCCGACACCACCGGCCTGCCGCGCGGCGCCGGCGCCTCCGACGCCGACCTGCCGGGCGAGCGCTCCTTCCACGGCCGCAACGACTTCCCGAGCAACAAGTACGACGGCGCCGCCCCGCCGCCCGGCCCGGCCCACCGTTACGCCTTCGCCGTCCACGCCCTCGACGTGGACGCCCTGGACGTCACCGCCGACACCCCGCCGGCCCAGGTCGGCTTCAACATCACCTTCCACACCCTGGCGCGTGCCGTGATCACCGCCGAGTACGGCGTCTGACGCACGTGCGGGCCGCTCCGGCCGCCGCCGGGACCGTCCGGGTCCGGCGGCCGTCGGGCCCCGGCGGGCGCGGCGGCCCGGGTGGCCCGGGTGGCCTGGGTGGCCCGGGCCGCTGTCAGCCGGCGCGCCCGGCCGGGTCCGCGGCGCGGGTGGCGCGGGCGGCGAGGTCACGGAGGCGGGTGCGCATCTCCGGCGGTGAGTGGACCTCGAAGTCGCAGCCGAGCATCAGGAGCCGCACGGCCAGCCAGTCGGGGGCGTCGGTGTGCGAGCGGAAGCGGCAGGTGTGCTCGTCGAGCGGCTCGACCTCGTCGGCGTCGCCGTGGCCGCCCAGCCGGTGGCGGACCTCGTCGGCGGGCAGGTGGAGGGTGGCGTCCAGGGTCGGGGTGGGGGACTGCCGCCGGAGCTTGCCCGCCACGTACGCGGCGGCGTCCTCGGCGGGGAGCGGGCGCGGGGTGAAGCGGGCACCGGTGGCGAAGGGCTCGCCGATCCGGTCCACCCGGAACAGCCGCCAGTCGTCCCGGTCGAGGTCGAAGCCGACCAGGTACCAGCGGCGGCCGGCCGAGACCAGGCGCTCCGGTTCGACCTGGCGCCGGGTCTGGGCGCCGTCGCCGGCCCGGTAGGCGAAGCGCAGCCGCTCGCGGTTGGTGACCGCGTTGGCCAGCACGGTGAGGTCCTCCGGGTCGACGGTCGGGCCGTCCCCGGTGAGCAGCGGGAGGGTGGCCCGGTCCAGGGTGGCGACCCGGTGGCGGAGCCGGGCGGGCAGCACCTGGAGCAGTTTGCCGAGGGCGCGCACCGAGGCCTCCTCGATGCCGACCACGGCGTGCCCGGCCGCCGCCCGCAGGCCGACCGCGATGGCCACGGCCTCCTCGTCGTCGAGCAGCAGCGGCGGCATCGCGGTGCCCGCGACCAGCCGGTAGCCGCCGACCGGCCCCATGGTGGCCTCGACCGGGTAGCCGAGGTCGCGCAGCCGGTCGATGTCGCGGCGGATGGTGCGCGGGCTGACCCGGAGCCGCTCGGCGAGCTCGCTGCCGGGCCACTCGCGCGGGGTCTGGAGGAGGGAGAGCAGGCTGAGGAGTCGTGCCGGGGTGTCGGTCATGGGATCCAGGGTGCCGGAAGTCGCGGTCAGGACCTGACCTAGTCACCCTCTAACTTCGTCGACGTGCTGACGAGGAACGGCGACGAGGAGCGTGTGGTGGGCGAGGGCGTGGTGGGCAGGGTTTCGGACCGGCGGAGGTGGATCGCGCTGGCGATCGTGATGACGGCCTCCTTCATGGACCTGGTGGACGTCACGATCGTGAACATCGCGATCCCGAGCATCCAGGAGTCCACGGGTGCGTCGTTCTCCGCCGTGCAGTGGGTGACCGGCGGCTATGCGCTGGCCTTCGCGATCGGTCTGATCACCGGTGGCCGGTTGGGTGACATCTACGGCCGGAAGCGGCTGTTCCTGATCGGAATAGCGGGCTTCACGCTCGCTTCGGCGCTGTGCGGCTTCGCGAGCGGCTCCGAGATGCTGGTCGCGATGCGGATCCTGCAGGGCGGGACGGCGGCGCTGATGGTGCCGCAGGTGCTGTCGATCGTGCACGCGACCTTCCCGGCGGAGGAGCGCGGCAAGGTGTTCGGCCTGTTCGGCGCGGTGGTCGGGCTCGGCGCGGTCAGCGGTCCGCTGATCGGCGCGCTGCTGACGGAGTGGGACGTGTTCGGCCTCGGCTGGCGCCCGATCTTCCTGATCAACCTGCCGGTCGGCATCGCCGGCCTGCTGCTCGGCCGGGTCTTCATCAACGAGTCGAAGGCCGAGCGCGCCCTGAAGCTCGACCTGCCCGGCGTGGTGCTGGCCAGTGCCGCGCTGCTGATGCTGATCTACCCGCTGACCCACGGCCGGGAGGCCGGCTGGCCGCTCTGGGGCCACCTGGTGATGGTCGGCAGCCTGCCGGTGTTCGCGCTGTTCGTCGCCTACGAGCGGGTGAAGACGCGGCGGGACGGCTCGCCGCTGGTGGAGCTCTCGCTGTTCCGGGTGAAGTCCTTCGCGGCGGGCATCGGCGTCCAGCTGACCTTCGGCGTGGTCACCGGCATCTTCTTCCTGGTCTGGACCCTCTACATGCAGCTCGGCCTCGGCTGGAGCCCGCTGAAGGCCGGCGCGACCGGCATCCCGTTCTCGCTCGCCTGCTCGACGGCGGCCGGCGTCTCCGTGCAGCAGCTCGTCCCCCGGTTCGGGCGCAAGGTGCTCCAGGCGGGCGCGCTGGTGATGGCGCTCGGCGTGCTCGTCTACATCGGCGAGGCGCACCGGTACGGCACCGGCATCGCGCCCTGGCAGATGGCGCTGCCCCTGGTGGTGATGGGCGCCGGGATGGGCCTGATCGTCGCGCCGATCACGGACGCGGTGCTGGCGGAGGTGCCGCGGGAGCACGCCGGTTCGGCGTCCGGGCTGATCAACACGGTGAACCAGGTGGGCCTGGCGCTCGGCCTGGGCCTGGTTTCGGTGGCCTTCTTCGGCGCGGTGCCGGACGGGACGGTGGCCGGCGAGCCGTTCACCGTCGCGTTCCAGCACGCGATGTGGTGGGTGCTCGGGGTGCTGGTGGTGGTGTTCCTGCTGATGTTCGCGCTGCCCGGGCGGCGGAAGGCCGGCGGGGCCGCTCCCGCCGCCGCCGGGAAGGCCGAGCGGGAGCCGGTCCTGGTGTAGGCGTCCCGGCACCCGGCGGCGTCGGGCCCCGGTCGCGCGGCATGCGCGACCGGGGCCTTCGCGCACCCGGGGAGGGCCGTGACCCGCACGCCGGCGGGCTCCCCCGGCGGCGGCCGCGGTGCGCCCGTCAGGCCGCGGTGCGCCGGTAGCTGCTGCCGTCCTTGGCGCGGGTGAGGCGGTGGCCCTCGACGAGGTGACGGCGCAGGGCCGGGAAGTCGTCGTGGACCGTCCGCAGGGCGTCGTTGACCTCGCGCTCGGAGTAGGCGCGGTCCGGCTCGAAGAGCGTCCGGGCGAGGTGGTCGAGCAACTGCTCGCGTCGGGCGGTGCGGCGCGGCACGGCGATCAGTCGTCCGTCGGGGGCGAAGAGCGCGGACACGGCGGGGGCGGCGGCATCGGTCATGGGCCGAGCGTCGCTCGTACGGGGACGTCCGGGCAACGGGTTTTCCCGGAGCCCGGCGGTGCCCTTCAGACCCGGGCCTTGGCCTTCGCCTGCGCCTCCTTCGCCGCCTTCTCCTCCTTGGCGACGCGCTTCACCTCCTGCTTGGTGACGCGCACCTGCTCCAGCGACTCGGGCCCGGTGATGTCCGCGACCGAGCGGAACGACCCCTCCTCGCCGTACACCCCCGCCGCCTCCCGCCAGCCCTCCGGCCGCACGCCGTACTGCTTGCCGAGCAGCGCGAGGAAGATCTGCGACTTCTGCTTCCCGAACCCCGGAAGGGCGTTGAGCCGGCTGAGCAGCTCGCGCCCGGTCGCGACCTCCTTCCAGAGCGCGCCCGCGTCGCCGTCGTACTGCGCCACCAGGAACTGGCAGAGCTGCTGCACCCGCTTCGCCATCGCCGCCGGATACCGGTGCACCGCCGGTTTCTCGCACAACAGCGCGACGAACTTCTCGGGGTTGTACGTGGCGATCTCGTGCGCGTCGAGGTCCTCGTGCCCCAGCCGCCGGGCGATCGTGAGCGGCCCGGTGAACGCCCACTCCATCGGCACCTGCTGGTCCAGCAGCATCCCCACGAGCGCGGCGAGCGGGCTCCGCCCGAGCAGCTCGTCGGCCTCGGGCTGCTGGGCGAGCCGCACGGTGACGTTCATGGGACGACCTCCTCGGAGCGTGGACTCGGGTCGCGCCCAGTCTGCTGGACGGGCGAGGAGGGGGTCGCGTCAACACGCCATGACCTGGTGATTCCTTGAAACCAGGGGGTGGTTCGTCGTCGGAGGGTGCGAGGGCCGGGCGCCGCCTACTCCAGACCGAGCGTCATGTGCGGGTAGCCGAGGTGGATCCGGCCGCCGAGCTCGACCCCGAGCGCCGCGATGAACGCCTCCAGCCGGGCGGTGGCCTGCTCGACGCCGTCGGCGTCGCCCTTGAACTCGAACTCGACGAACTCGCCCAGGCCCGCCACGCTGTCGAAGGCGACGGCGATCCCGTCGACGTGCCACTCCTCACGCGTCTTGTCGACGACGGTCAGCTCCGCGAAGTCGAGCGAACCCAGCAGCCGCCGCACGGCCTCGGCATCGCCGACGCTGCTCTCGTACTCGTCGCAGTGCGTCTTGACCGGCGACGCGACCGGATGGAACCGCTTGAAGTTGACCGACGCCACCCCCTCCTCCACCCGCACCCGCAGCCACTCCGACACGACGTCGTTGTCGAGGAAGTCCCGGTGCGGCGCGTTGTAGTACGTGTCCACCTGCCGCGCCGGACTCCCGGGCACGGCACCGAGGTTGGTGAGGACGTCCTTCAACTCCTGCACGGGGCTGAGGAGTCGGAACTTCTGCTCGACCTCGATGTACTTCACGGCGGCTGATCCCCTTGTCGGTCGTCGAACGTCGGAAAGCGTCGGTGCCGTTCGCGGACCCTACCAACACGTCGGCAGGGGCAGGGCGAGGATGGGTGGGGTGGGGCCGACCAGTCGCACGGGTGAGCTAATCGAGAGGGGGGAGTTGGGCAGGTGTTCGAGGGAGCCGGGCGATCTCATATGACTGTTCCGGTTCTCCGGCTGAGATCGTTGAAGTCGGGTAAAGCTGAGTCGGCCTCGTCGACGCGTCCAGAAAGGCTCGCCCGGTGTCCCAGCCGTTCGAACTGCCGTCCTTCTACGTGCCGCACCCGGCGCGGCTCAATCCGCATCTCGACGAGGCGCGGGAGCATTCCGCCGGGTGGGCCCGGGAGATGGGCATGCTGGAGGGGTCGGGGGTCTGGACCAGGGCGGACCTGGACGCCCACGACTACGGGCTGCTCTGCGCGTACACCCATCCGGACGCGTCCGCGGAGGCGTTGTCGCTGGTCACCGACTGGTACGTCTGGGTGTTCTTCTTCGACGACCACTTCCTGGAGGTCTTCAAGCGGAGCAACGACCGGGAGGGCGGGAAGGCGTACCTGGACCGGTTGCCGCTGTTCATGCCGGCCGATCCGGGGGCGGAGGTGCCCGAGCCGGTCAACCCGGTCGAGGCCGGGCTCGCCGATCTGTGGCGGCGCACCGTGCCGTCGATGGGGGAGGACTGGCGGGTCCGGTTCGCGGAGAGCACCCGGAACCTGCTCAACGAGTCGCTCTGGGAGCTGGCCAACATCAACGCGGGGCGGATCGCCAACCCCGTGGAGTACATCGAGATGCGCCGCAAGGTGGGCGGGGCGCCGTGGTCGGCCGGGCTGATCGAGTACGCGGCGGGGGCGGAGGTGCCGGCGGAGGTGTCGGGGGCGCGGCCGCTGCGGGTGCTGATGGACGCCTTCTCGGACGGCGTCCACCTGCGCAACGACCTCTTCTCGTACCAGCGCGAGGTCGAGGACGAGGGTGAACTCAGCAACGGCGTCCTGGTGCTGGAGACGTTCCTGGAGTGCACGACCCAGGAGGCGGCGGACGCCGTCAACGACCTGCTGACCTCGCGCCTCCAGCAGTTCGAGAACACCGTCCTCACCGAACTGCCGCAGCTGTTCGCGGACACCGGGCTGGACCCGGAGGGCTGCGCCCGGGTGCTGGCCTACGTCAAGGGCCTCCAGGACTGGCAGGCCGGCGGCCACGAGTGGCACCTGCGCTCCAGCCGCTACATGAACGACGGCGGGGCGGCGGCGGACCCGGCGGGTCCGGCCGGTTCGGCGGGGGCCGCCACCTGGTGGGACCCGTTCGCGATCGGCGGGGTGGGGACCTCGGCGCTGGACGTGCTGAAGCCGGGCGGGGCGCTGGACGATCTCGCCGGTGAGCTGGGCTCGTTGAGCCGGTCGGGACCGGTGACGAAGGCCTGGGCGCCGACGGTCGGGGAGTCGCCGCTGGCCGGGCTCCTGGAGGCGCTGAAGGGTGGCACGGCGGGTACGGGCGCGTCGCTGGAGTCGCCCGGGACGGGCCCGGTCGGCGGTTCGCGCGGGGACGTCGACCCCGGGGTGCGGCGGGCGCGCTCGCACGCGCACGTGCCGTTCCAGGCCGTCGGCCCGTCGCGGCTGCCGGAGTTCCGGCTGCCGTTCACCGTCGACCCGAGCCCCTACCTGGAGTCCTCGCGGCTGCACACGCTCGCCTGGGCGGACCGGATCGGCCTGCTGGGGATCCGGCCGGGGGACCCCACCGCGGGTCTGTGGACCGCCGAGAGCATGGCCGACTACGACCTCGCGCTCTGCGCGGCCGGGATCCACCCGGACGCCTCCGTCGACCAACTCGACCTCACCACCGACTGGTTGGCCTGGGGAACGTACGCGGACGACTACTTCCCGGTGGCGTTCGGCCGGAGCGGCGACCTGGCCGGCGCCAAGGCGGCGCACGCCCGCTTCCTCCTGCTCATGCCGGTCGACGGCGAGCCGGCCGCGGAGCCGCTCACCGCGCTGGAGCGCGGGCTGGCGGACCTCTGGGAGCGGACCGCCGGGCCGATGGCCGCCGACGCGCGCGGGAAGCTCCGCGAGGCCGTCGAGAAGATGACGCTGAGCTGGATCTGGGAGCTCAACAACCAGGTGCAGAACCGGATCCCGGACCCGGTCGACTACCTGGAGATGCGCCGCTCCACCTTCGGTTCCGACCTCACCATGAGCCTGTCCCGGCTGGCCCACGGGAACGTGGTGCCGCCGGAGGTCTACGCCAGCGGGCCGATGCGCTCGCTGGAGAACGCGGTCGCCGACTACGCCTGCCTGATGAACGACCTGTTCTCCTACCAGAAGGAGATCGAGTTCGAGGGCGAGGTGCACAACGCCGCGCTGGTGGTGCAGAACTTCTTCACCTGCGACTACCCGGCGGCGGTGCGGATCGTCGACGACCTCATGCACGCGCGGCTCGACCAGTTCCGGCACGTGGTGGCCGAGGAGTTCCCGGTCCTGTTCGAGGACTTCGCGCTGGACGGGCCGGCCCGGGCGGTGCTCGCCGGGTACGTCAAGGAGCTGGAGAACTGGCTCGCCGGGATCCTGGCCTGGCACCGGGGCTGCCGGCGGTACCGGGAGGAGGACCTGCTGCGGCACTTCGGGCGGGAGGCGGCCGAGGCGCCGGGGACCCTCGCGCAGGAGGCGGTCGAGCCGGGCGGCGGGGCGGTCGGCGCCCTGCTTCTGCGGCCGACCGGGCTGGGGACCTCGGCGGCCACGCCGGCGGGCGCGCTCGGCCGGGCGGCGGTCGGGTAGCGGTCGGGTAGCGGGGGCGACGGATGTGCGGCGGTCCGCCGGGGGTTCCGGCCCCGACGGGCCGCCGCCTTTGCGCGCGCGGACGGGTGGGGGACTGGCTAGGGTGACGAATCGGGACAAACGTCACACGAGAGGGCTTCGTCATGGCTGCGCTACCCGAGGGAACGCCCTGCTGGGCCGACGCGATGTTCGCCGATCCGGAGGGCGCCAAGGCGTTCTACGCCGACGTGCTCGGCTGGACCTTCGGCGAGTCCTCCACCGAGTACGGCAACTACACACAGGCCTACTCCGACGGCAAGGCGGTCGCCGCGATCGTCCCGCCGATGCCGGACCAGGGCGGCGAGGTGACCTCCGCCTGGTGCCTCTACCTCGCCTCGCCCGACGCCGCCACCACCGCCGAGAGGATCCGCGGCCACGGCGGCGAGGTGCTGATGGGCCCGATGACGGTCGGCGAGTTCGGCTCGATGGTGATCGCCAAGGACCCGGCGGGCGTCGTCTTCGGCGTCTGGCAGGCCGGGACCCACGAGGGCTTCGAGAAGCAGGGCGCGCCGGGCGCGTACACCTGGGCCGAGGTGATCACCCGCGACGGGGCCGCCGCGGACGGCTTCTTCCCCGCCGTCTTCCCGTACACGGTGAAGCGGATGGAGTCCGAGCAGGTCGACTACAAGATCTACGACGTCCGGGAGCAGCCGGTGCTGGGCCGGATGCAGGCGGGCCCCGACGACCTGCCGCCCCAGGCGCCGAACTACCTCAGCGTGTACTTCGCGGTGGACGACTGCGACGCGACCGTCGCCAGGATCACCGAGCGCGGCGGGAAGCTGTACTTCGGCCCGATGGACAGCCCGTTCGGCCGGTTCGCGGCCGTCGGCGACCCGCAGGGGGCCGCGTTCGGCGTGATCGACCTCGGGAGGACGTCGGGGGACATGCCGGTGACGGTGCCGGAGTGACCTCCGGCGGCACCGCCCTCCACGGCGAGCGGGCGGACCTGCTGCGGGCGCTGGACAGGCACCGGGGCTTCCTGCGGTACACCGTCCGCGACCTCACCGACGAGCAGGCCGCCCGGCGCACCACGGTCAGCGAGCTGTGCCTCGGCGGGCTGATCAAGCACGTCAGCGGGACGGAGGCGCGCTGGATGCGGTTCGCCGTCGACGGCGCGGCGGCGATGGAGGCCGAGCCGGTCGACTGGGCCGGGCAGTTCCGGATGACCGGGGACGAGACCCTGGCCGGGCTGCTCGCCGCCTACGAGCGGGTGGCCGCCGAGACGGACGCGTTGGTGGCGGGCCTGCCGGACCTCGACCTGGCGCACGCGCTGCCGGTGGCGCCGTGGTTCGAGCCGGGGGCCGCCTGGTCGGTGCGGCGGGTGCTGCTGCACGTCATCGCGGAGACGGCGCAGCACGCGGGCCACGCCGACATCATCCGGGAGGCGCTGGACGGCGCGAAGACGATGGGCTGAGCGGGCGGGGGAGTCCCAGGGGGCTCGGCGGCTCGGCGGCTCGGTGGTTCGGTGGTTCGGTGGTTCGGTGGTTCGGTGGTTCGGTGGTTCGGCGGCTCGGCGGCTCAGAGCGCGACGCCGAGCAGCTCGCGCAGTGCGCTCTCGCCGTCCGGGGTCACCCGCAGGGCGCGGCCGGAGCCGATCCGTTCGACCCAGGCGCGGTCCAGCGCCGTCCGGCAGAGCGCCGCCCCGAACGCGCCGCCCAGGTGGCTGCGCCGCTCCGTCCAGTCCAGGCAGGTGCGGACCACCGGGCGGCCGCCGGAGCGTCCGGCCCGGGGCGGCAGCTCCACCCCCAGCTCGGCCAGCCAGGACCGGCCGCGCCCGGTGAGCGCCGGACCGTCCTCGTCCGCCACCAGGCCGCGGGCGAGCACGGCGTCGCGGACGGCCACGCCGAGGCGCCCGGCCAGGTGGTCGTAGCAGGTGCGGGCCCGGGCCTCGGCGCTGGTGCGGGTGGCCTCGCGCAGCGAACCGGGGGCGGCGGGCGACGGCGGCCGGTCCGCCGGCCCGGCGGGGACCGGGAAGGACGCGAGGTCCTCGATCAGGGTGGCGACCTCGGGGCCGGCCAGCCGGACGTACCGGTGACGGCCCTGGCGCTCCTCGGCCAGCAGGCCGCCGGCGATCAGCCGGGACAGGTGCTCGCTCGCCGTGGACGGCGCCACGCGGGCGTGCCGGGCCAGCTCACCGGCGGTCCAGGCGCGGCCGTCGAGCAGGGCCATGCAGAACGCGGCGCGGGTCGGGTCGGCGAGCAGACCGGCGAGGTGGGCGAGGGTCATGCCTCCATGGTGCCGCGGACACGGTTCGGCGGGGGCCGAAACGTTCCGGTCCTAGCGTGGGGCGCATGGCCGATCCCACCGCTTCCACCCCCACCGTCGACGTCTCCTTCGCCCGGTACGAGGACGTCACCGCCGCGCTCGCCGATCCGGCGCTGGTGCCGCCGCCCGCCGAGTCCGGGCCGGCCGGCGGCCTGGCCTGGCTGCGGGCCGCGGTGGCCCGGTTCAGCGCGGGCGAGCGGCACGCCGTCCGGCGGGCGTACGTCGAGGCGGACCTCGCCGGGCTGGACCCGGGCGCGCTGCGGTCGGCGGCGGCGGCCGGGTTCGAGGCGGACGTGCGGCTGCGGACGGTCCGGGTGCTCGCGCAGGCGCTCGGGCTGGCGGAGCCGGAGGCGGTGGCCCGGGCGGTCGGGGTGGTGGCGCGGTCGTACTTCGTGGAGCGGCCCGAGGACCCGGAGGCCGATGCGGCGGTGGCCTGGCTGCTGCCGCGCATGGGGACGGCGCGGACGGGGCAGGGGGCGCGCACGGGCACGGAAGCCGGGGACGCGGCGCGGGCCGCCCACCGGATCGGGCTGCTCGTCCAGGCCTGCGACGCCACCGCCACCCTGGTGGAGCACGCGCGGGCGGCCGGCGCGGGGGCCGGGGATCCGGTCGCCGCCGCGCTGCGCCACGACCCGCCGGTGCGCACGATGCGCCGCCTCGCCGTCCGGCCGACCGAGGTGGGCGGGGTGCCCGTCCCGGCCGGGGCGCAGGTGCTGCTCGACGTCGCGGCCGCCCAGGCGGACCGTCCCGACCTGCCGCCGCTGACCTTCGGCGCCCCGCCGAGGCTCTGCCCGGGCCGGACGCACGCGCTCGCCATCGCGGCGGGCATTCTGCACGGTGCCTCCGCCGGGCCGGCGGGGGAGGAGGCCGGGGCCGCTCCGGCCACCGACGACCGGGACCCCGTCGGGCTGGTGCCCGCCATGGTCGAGCACGTCCTCGCGCTCGCCGCGACGTGGACCGGCTGGGACGGCCGCCCGGCCACCG
This sequence comes from Kitasatospora sp. NPDC059462, assembly GCF_042749955.1. Lineage (NCBI taxonomy): Bacteria > Bacillati > Actinomycetota > Actinomycetes > Kitasatosporales > Streptomycetaceae > Kitasatospora > Kitasatospora sp. NPDC059462. Next base: position 25,742 of record NZ_JBHYUU010000046.1, read on the forward strand.
CCGACGGCCGCACCTACACCCCGCACAAGGCGATTCGCCGGGTCACCGACCATCTCCTCGACCACCTGGCGGAGTTGGAGGCCCGGCTGGCCGGCGAGCCGACCCGGCCCGACCACTGGCACGCCTCCGCGACCACCACCCCCGCCGACCTCGCGCCGTTCACCGCGGCCGACCTGGACGAGGCCCGCAGCCGGCTCACCCGGCTGGCCCGGATCTGGGCCGTCCGGCTCGGCGCGCTCACCCCCGAGCAACTCGACCACTCGCCGGGAACGGGCTGGTCGTTCCGTCAACTCGCCTTCCACGCCGCCGAGTCCGCGTACTACGCGAACGCCGTCGGCGATCTCCGTCCGCACGAGAGGACCACCGCCCGATGAGCACCGCCCCGCACGAGAACTCCTCGTACGAGAACTCCCCGCGCGAGCACCGGCCGCACGAGCACCGTCCGCTCGACACCCGGTTCGCCGCCCTGCACCGCCGTCCGGGCGAGCCGCTGCTGCTGCCCAACGCCTGGGACCACGCCTCCGCCGCCGTCCTCGCCGAGCAGGGCTTCGACGCCATCGGCACCACCAGCCTCGGTGTCGCGGCGGCAGCCGGACTGCCCGACGGCGCGGCGGCGACCCGCGACGAGACGCTCCGGCTGGCCGGCCGCCTCGGCCGCTCCGGGCGGTACCTGCTCTCGGTCGACGTGGAGAACGGCTTCAGCGACGACCCGGGCGAAGTCGCCGCGTTCGCCGTCGAGTTGGCGGAGGCCGGAGTCGTCGGCATCAACCTGGAGGACGGCCGTCCGGACGGCACGCTCACCCCGGCCGCCGTGCACGCCGCCAAGATCGCCGCGATCAAGGCCGCCGCTCCGGACCTGTTCGTCAACGCCCGCACCGACACCCACTGGCTCTCTCTGCCCGACCCCGTGCAGGAGACCGACCGCCGCCTCGCGGCCTACCAACTGGCGGGCGCCGACGGCCTGTTCGTCCCCGGCCTCACCGACCGGGGGGCGATCGGGCGGCTCTGCGGCTCCCTCGCCCTCCCGCTGAACATCCTCTACACCCCGACCGGTCCCACCCTCCCCGAACTCGCGGCCCTGGGTGTCGCCCGGGTCAGCCTCGGCTCCTACCTCTACCGCACCGCCCTCGCCGCGGCCGTCTCCACCGCGCTCGCCGTCCGCGCCGGCGCGCCGGGCCCCGCCGGACCGGTGGACACCCCCGCCTACGCCACCGTCCAGGCCCTGTACGCCGACGGGCGGTAGGCGGGCAGGCCCCGGGCGGCAGGCGCCCGGGAGCGGGGCCCGGGCCGCCGTCACCCGGTCAGGTAGCGGCGGCCCGGGATCTGCTCGAAGATCAGGTTGGTCCGGGTCTGCGCCACCGCGGGGTGGGTGGTGAGGTGGTCCACGACGAAGTCGCGCAGTTCCTCCGGGCCGGCCACGCCGACGTGCAGCAGGTAGTCGTCGGACCCGGCCATGTGGAACACCGCCAGGACGCCCGGCAGATCGGGGGCGGTGCTCCGGAAGCTCTCGATCCGCTCGCGGGTGTGCGCCCGGAGCCGGACCGAGATCATCGCCTGCAGGGGCAGCCCGATGGCAGCGGGGTCTATCTCCGTCCGGAAGGCGCGGACGATGCCGCGCTCGCGCAGCGCGCGCACCCGCGCCAGACAGGTCGACGGGGCGATGCCCACGGCCTCGGCGAGCGCGTTGTTGGGCGTGCGGGCGTTCTCGGCGAGGACGCGCAGGATCGCGCGGTCGGTGTCGTCGATGGGCGCCCGGTGGGCCTGCGGAAAATTCGGCACGCCGCTCAGCGTCCCCGACCGTGCCGTAGATCCGCAAGGCAGGCGCGGCCGATTCCGAATCTTCTGCGGAAGGCTTTCGCCGGGGCAGCGGAAAGTTCCATCCTGGCGGGCGAGCGGCCACGGCCGTCCGCCGCCGGCGGCCCCCGTCTGCCCCCGCCTGCCCTCAGCGAACCCGGAGCGCCGCACCCATGAGCCCTGCCACCACCGCCCCCGCCGCCCCGGTCCACGTCGACGCGGCGCCGGAGAGCGGGGACTTCGCGATACCCGCCGAGGGGCTCACCGACGGCGAGCGGCTGCGCGCCCTCGACCGGATGGACGGGTACCTGACGCGCAAGCGCCGGCACCTGGTCGGCTACCAGGCCACCCAGGAGCTCGCGGGCAGCGCCCTCGACCTCGCCCGCTTCATGCTCAGCAACATCAACAACCTCGGCGACCCGTTCCAGAGCGGCGGCTACAAACCGAACACCAAGGTCGTCGAGCGCGCCGTGCTCGACTACTACGCGCGCCTCTGGCACGCCGGGCGCCCGTACGACCCGGCCGACCCCGAGTCGTACTGGGGCTACATGCTGTCCATGGGCTCGACCGAGGGCAACATGTACGCCCTCTGGAACGCCCGCGACTACCTGAGCCGCCCCGGCGCGCCCCGCCCGGTGGCGTTCTACTCGGAGGACACCCACTACTCCTTCGCCAAGGCCGTCCGGGTGCTGGGCGTCGACACCTTCCACGCGGTCGGCACGGCGGACTACCCGGACGAGTGCCCGCTCGGCGGCGACTGGCCCGCCGAGGTGCCCTCGCTGCCCGGCCCGTCCGGCACCTCCTGGGACGGGCCCGGCGCCGTCGACGTGGACGCGCTGGCGGTGCTGGTGGAGTTCTTCGCGGCGAAGGGCCACCCGGTCTTCGTCAACTTCAACCTCGGAAGCACGTTCAAGGGCGCCCACGACGACGTCCGCGGCGCGTGCGAGCGGCTGCTGCCGGTCTTCGAGCGGCACGGCCTGCTGCCGGGCGCGGACGCCCGCGACGGCGGCCGCCGGGGCTTCTGGATCCACGTCGACGGCGCGCTCGGCGCCGGGTACGCGCCGTTCCTGCGGATGGCCGCCGAGGACCCGGCGGCGTACGGCTGGGCACCGGAACCCGGCGCCGGCGCACCGGAGTTCGACTTCGGCCTCACCCTGCCGAGCCGGACCGCCGGCGAGGTCGACATGGTCGCGTCGATCGCGATGAGCGGCCACAAGTGGGCCGGGGTGCCGTGGCCGTGCGGCGTCTTCATGACGAAGACCAAGTACCAGCTCGAACCGCCGACCCAGCCCGAGTACATCGGCGCCCCGGACAGCACCTTCGCCGGCTCCCGCAACGGCTTCTCGCCGCTGGTGCTCTGGGACCACCTCTCCCGGCACTCCTACCGGGACCAGGTCGACCGGATCCGCCGGTCCCAGGAGCTGGCCGCCCACCTGGAGCGCCGGCTCCACGAGCTGGAGGCGGAGACCGGCGCGCAGCTCTGGCCGGCCCGCACCCCCGGCGCGATCACCGTACGGTTCCGCAAGCCCAGCGCCGACCTGGTCGCCAAGTGGTCGCTGTCCTGCGAGAACGTCCTGACCACGCCAGGGGACCCGACGAGCCTGCGCGGCTACGCGCACGTCTTCCTGATGCCCTCGGTGGACCGCGCGAAGCTGGACGCCCTGCTCGCCGACCTCGCCCGGGACCCGGTCGTCCTCTCCGCCCCCGTCCCCGGCCCCGTCCCCGCCCCTGCCTCCGCCTGACCGGCGCGCCGCGGGGCGGGCGGGGCCGGCCGGGGATTATTCGGTGGCACGGGCGTCGGAGGCGTTGTTACGCTCGCCGCTCCGCCTGCCCGCCACTGCTACGGCCCCGTGCCTCCGAGAGGGTGTCTTGATGTCCCGGACCGCGCCGAGTGCGCCTCGCCACACCGCCTGACGAACGTCGTCGAGGCCGCTCGGCCTGCTCTTGCTGTCATCGTTGACCTCCAGCAAGGAGCACCCCGGGTGTCCAGCACCACCAACCCACGCAACACCCTGCAGACCGCCACCTTCGCCTGCGCCTGGTGCGGCCTGACCGTGTCCACGTTCGCCGGTGACGGCGCGCGGCGGAACCACTGCCCGTCCTGCCTGCACTCGCAGCACGTCCTCGACCACGTCGAGGGCGGTCCGAGCGCGTGCCACGGGCGGATGTCGCCGATCGCCATCGCCGTGCTGCGCACCGGCGACTGGATGGTCGTCCACCGCTGCGTGCGCTGCGACGAGTTGACGTCCAACCCGGTCTGCCGGGACGACAACCAGCTCATCCTGATGCGCATCGCCGTCCGGCCGCTGGCCCAGCCGCCGTTCCCGCTCGAAGCGTTCGGCTCCCTCTGAACCGCCGCGGAAGAGGGAGGAACGACCGTGCCACGACATCGGAACACCGGTGAAGGCCGTCGCCGGCAACGCCCCAAGGACGTCCTGCACGCCGGGGGCGGGCACCGGGCGAACGACTTCCGGTGCGTCGGCTGCCGGCTGGACGTCCCGGTGGACGCCCCCGGCACCGTCCACCGCAATCACTGCCCCAACTGCCTGGCCAGCCTCCACGTCGACCGCCGCGTCCCCGGTGACCGCGCCGCCGACTGCCGGGGCCGGATGGAGCCGCTGGGCATGTCCGCCCGCCCGGACGGCGAGTGGATGATCGTCCACCAGTGCCTGTCCTGCGGGGAGCTGAGCACCAACCGGATCGCCGGCGACGACAACCCGTTGCCGCTGCTCCGGCTCGCGCTCCGGCCGTTGCGGGACGCGGACTTCGCCCGTCGCACGCTGTTCAGCCTGTGACCCCGCCGGCCTGGTCACCGCCCCCCCCACGGGGCGGGTACAG
>NZ_JBHYUU010000046.1:30383-43279 GCF_042749955.1 Kitasatospora sp. NPDC059462
CGGCGGGCCTCCCCCCGCCCCCCCGAGGGGGGTGGAACCCCCCCGGACTCGTAGGCCGCGATGACCGCCTGCGCGCGGTCGCGCACGTCGAGCTTGCCGAACAGGCTGGTGATGTGGTTCTTCACCGTGGACTGGCTGATGTCCATGGCCCGGGCGATGCCGGGGTTGTCGAGGCCGGTGGCCATCAGCCGCCACACCTCCACCTCGCGCGGCGTGAGCTCCCCCGTGGCGACGGCGGGCGGCGACGGGGCACCGAGCGGAGCCCGGACGTAGGTGGAGATCAGCCGGGTGAGCAGCCGCGGGGCGACCACCGCCTCCCCGGTGTGGACGGTGCGGATTGCCGCCCCCAGGTCCTCCGGCGAGACGTCCTTGGGCAGGAACCCGTGCGCGCCGGCCCGCAGCGCGGCCACCACGTACTCGTCCATGTCGAAGGTGCTGAGCGCCAGGACCCGGCACTCCGGCAGGGTGCGGGCCAGTTCCTCGGTCGCGGCGACCCCGTCCAGGACGGGCATCCGGATGTCCATCACCACGACGTCGGGGCGCAGCCGGTGGGCGAGCGCGACGGCCTGCTCCCCGTCCTCGGCCTCGCCGACCACCTCGAAGGCCGGGTCCGGCGAGAGGATCAGCGACAGACCGCGCCGCACCAGCGGCTGGTCGTCCACGATGAGGACCCGGATCCCGGGCCCGGCGGCCGTCACCGGGGCACCGCCGCTCCGTGCTGGACCGCCGCCTCGGACGTCTCCTCCGCCGCCAGCGGCAGTTCGGCCAGCACGGTGAAGCCGCCCTCCGGCCGGGGCCCGGCCTCCAGGGTGCCGCCGTGCAGGGCGACCCGCTCGCGCATGCCGACCAGGCCGTAGCCGCCCCGGCCCGGACCGGGTTCGGGGCCCCGGGGCGGCGCGCCCCCGCCGTCGTCGCGCACCTCGACGGTGATCCCGTCCGCGCGGTACGCCAGCAGGACGCGGGCGCGGGCCGGCCCCGCGTACTTGCGGGCGTTGGTGAGGCCCTCCTGGACGATCCGGAACACCGTCAGCCCGAGCGTCGGCGGCAGCGGCCGCGGGGAGCCGTGCACCTCGAAGTCGGTCGGCAGCCCCGCGCGGCGGGACTCCTCGACCAGCCGGCCGAGGTCGTCCGCTCCGGGCTGGGGCGAGGCCGGGACGGCGTCCGGCACGTCGTCGGCCCGCAGGACGTTCAGCAGCTGGCGCATCTCGCGCAGCGCCAGGCGCCCGGAGGACTCCAGGGTGACCAGGGCGTCCCGGACCACCTCCGGGTTGCCGAGGTTGGCGCGGGCGCCGCCGGCCATCAGCTGCATGGTGGTGATGTGGTGGGCCACGATGTCGTGCAACTCCCGGGCGATGCGGCGGCGTTCCTCGGCCACGGCGCGGTCGGCCAGCAGCTTGCGGTTGGCGTCCACCTCGCGCTGCCAGCGGGCGACGGCGAGGCCGGCGCCGGCCACCAGGGCGGAGGAGGAGACGCCGGCGATGAGCCCCTCCCAGGTGGGCGGGCGGAAGCCGCTCTGGGCCAGCATCGTCGTCACCGCCGTCGCTGCGGCGGCGCCGGTGGCGAGCGGCCAGGGGCGGTAGCGGGCGGCCGCGTACAGCGCGACCGTCAGGACGGCGCCGAAGCGGGTGCCCATCGGGGTCGTCAGGTCGATCACGGCCTGGAGTGGCAGGACGACGGCGAGCGCCAGCAGCGGGTGGTGGCGTCGGGCGAGCAGGGGCACGCCCGACAGCGCGAGGAGCACGAAGCTCGGCACGCCCACGGCGGGGGCGTCCGACACCTGGCTGACGAGCAGGTGGGCGAGCAGGTCCAGGGTGCTGGTGACGACGGCCATCAGCGCGTCGGCCTGGGTCCACGGCAGGCCGTCGGCGCGCTTCCGCGGCTTCTCCGGTTCCCGCAGCTTCCGCAGCTTCCGCGGCTTCTCCGGCTTCCGCGGCGTCTCCGGGTCCTCGGCTGCCCGGGGGCCCCGTGTGTGCCGCGGCACCTCGTCCACGGCTGTCCCGTGGCGCTGACGCCCGTCCATCCCGTCCCTCGCCCTCCCGGCCGACCAGCGCTGATGGTCCCATTCTGGCATCCGGCCACCCGGCCCCGGATGCTCCCTCCGGCCGAGGGCGGGCGGCCGGACCAGGAGCACGGTCCCGGTTCCGGGCCGGTGGGGGACCAGGAGCCCCGGTGCGGATCGTCCGCTGCCCGGACGCCCGGCACCCCCCTCACCTGATGGTCTGGGAACAGGCCGGGAACCCCCGGCGACAAGGCCGACGTTCGCGTCCATCAGCCGGAGGGCACCGTGATCCGCGCACTGACCGGATTCTCCACCAGGAACGCGTGGAAGGTCATCGTCCTATGGGCGGTGCTGGGGCTCGGGCTGAGCGCGCTGGGCCCGCTGCTGCTCAACCGGGTCACGCAGTCCCAGACCGGCGACTTCCTGCCGAAGAGCTACGACTCGGCCGCCGCCCTGCGGATCGCCGAGGAGCAGTTCGGGGTGAAGCCCGACGCCACCACGATCACCGTGCTGGTCGCCCGGAGCGACGGCAAGGCGCTCACCGAGGGCGACCAGCGGCGGATCGAGGCCGAGGCGGCGGAACTCGGCAAGCGCCGGGTCGTCATGCCCAGGTCGGAGGACGAGCCGGCCTTCCTCAAGCCCGACCGCTCGCAGACCCCCCGGGTGGCCCCGGCGATGACGGCGCCCGACCGGAGCTTCGAACTGCTCTCCGTCGAACTGACCGGCAACGCCGTGGACGAGGGCGTCCAGGAGGTCTACCGGACCTTCCGGGACTCCGCCCGCGCGAAGTTCGCCGACGTCGGGATGCGCACCGGGTTCACCGGCGGCCTGGCCGAGGCCGCCGACAGCGCCGACGACAACCGGACCGCCGCGCTCATCGGCAGCAGCCTGGTCGTCGTGCTGATCGTCCTGCTCAACGTGCTGGTGTTCCGCAGCGTGCTCGCGGCCGTGCTGCCGCTGCTCGCGGTCGCCATGATCGGCGGCGTCGCCGGCGGAGCGGTGGCCGGGGCGGCGGCGCTCACCGGACTGCGGCTGGACTCCTCCACCCCGAGCCTGATCTCCGTGGTCCTGCTCGGCATCGGCGTCGACTACCTGCTGTTCCTGCTCTTCCGGTTCCGCGAGCACCTGCGCTCCCGGCCCGACCAGCCCGCCCGCGAGGCGGCCGCCGAGGTCTCCGCCCGGGTGGGCACCGCGATCACCTCCGCCGCGCTGACCATCGTCGCCGCCTTCGCCACCCTGGGCGTGGCGACCTTCGGACAGTTCCGCTCGCTCGGCCCGGCGATCGCCGTCGCCGTCCTGATCATGCTGCTGGGCAGCCTCACCCTGATGCCGGCCCTGCTCGCCGCCTGCGGCCGCAGGATGTTCTGGCCCTCCCGCAGCCTGGAGCGCGAACCGGGTGTCGGCACGGCCGCCCGCTACGGCGCCTTCGTCGCCCGCCGCCCGGTGGTCCTGCTGCTCGCCTCCGTCGCGCTGCTCGGCGCCCTCGCCGCCGGGATGACCGGGATCCGGATGGACTACGGCCAGGGCGGCGGCTCCGGGACGGCGGCCTCGGCCACCGCCGCGGAGATCTCCCGGGCCCTGCCGGCGGGTGTGTCCGACCCGACCACCGTCTACGTCACCGCGCAGGACGGCGGCACCCTGGACCCCGCCCGGCTCGGCGGCCTCTCCCAGGCCCTCGCGAAGGTCGAGGGCGTCGGCCAGGTGGGCGGCACCGTCCTGAACGAGGACCGCCGCGCCGCCCGGATCGACCTCTTCCTCACCGCCGACCCGCAGAGCGCCCGTGCCCGCGAGCTGGCCTCCGGCCCGGTCCGCGCCGCCGTGGCCGCCCACACCCCCGCCGGGACCAGCGCCCACGTCGGCGGCACGGCGGCGGTCTTCGCCGACGTCTCCGCCGCCGTCGACCACGACCTGACGATCGTCTTCCCGGTCGCCGCCGCCCTGATCGCCCTGATCCTGCTGCTCCTGCTGCGCAGCGTGCTCGCCCCGGTGGTGCTGATGCTCGCCGTCGGGCTCGGCTTCGCCGCCACCCTGGGCGCCGCCACCCTGCTGTTCCAGCACGTGCTGGACGAGCCCGGCGTCAACTTCACCCTCCCGCTGGTGCTGTTCCTGTTCGTGGTGGCCCTGGGCACCGACTACAACATCCTCATCACCGACCGGATCCGCGAGGAGATGCACCGCCCCGGCCCGGCCCGCTCCGCGGTGGCCCGCGCCGTCCGCCACACCGCACCCGCCGTCGCCACCGCGGGCCTGGTCCTGGCCGGCTCCTTCGCGACCCTCGCCACCACCCCCGGCAGCGCCCAGATCGCCTTCGCCCTGACGCTCGGCATCCTCCTGTCCGCCGTCGTCCTCTCCCTCGGCCTGGTCCCCGCCCTGGCGGCGCTCCTCGGCCGCTCCCTCTGGTGGCCGCTCCGCCCCACCCCGGCCCCTGCCCCCCTTCCCGCTCCCGCCCCCACCTACTACGCCCCCACCCCCTGACCGGGCGCCCGCCTGCCCCGGGCGCCCTCGGAGGCCCGGCCCCCACCCCGGGGGGCCGGGCCTCCGGCCTGTGCCGCCGGTGCTCAGCCGCCGCCGTAGGTGGCCTGGGTGACGGCGAAGACGTTGCGGCCGCCCGTGGTCTCCTGCAGCGACCACAGCAGGTCGGGGTCGGTGGCGTCCTCCCAGTAGGAGAGGCTCTCGCCGCCGCCGACCCAGGCGAAGGTGGACGGGCCCGCGGCCGGGGTCCAGTAGTAGAGCTTCTTCTGCCCGGAGGAGTTGAACCACCACCGGCCGTTGTGGGACGCCGTGCCGTTGAGGTTGTACCAGGGCAGTTGGAGCGCCTGGCCGGCGGTCGTCGTCGCGGCGAACGTCGTCGTTCCGGGGGCGAAGGGGAAGCGGACGGCCCTCGGCGGGCGGTTGGGGTAGCCGGTGCAGCCGGACTGGCAGGTGTACTCCGCCATCACGATCGACTTGCTGACCCGGTCGAGGGAGATCGACGACCACACCAGGTTGGTGCCGGAGGTCGTCCGCGAGGTGACGGTGCCGGTCTGGGGCAGCACGTAGGCGTAGTTGTGCGCGTAGTAGGAGCCGTCGGGCTGGCGGCCGATCTGGTCCGCGGTGCCGCCGGAGTCGGTGTTGAGGATCTTGCGCAGGTCGAAGACGCGCATGCCGCGCCCGGTGTCGGCGACGTAGAGGTGGTCGCCGTACCAGGAGACACCGCCGGCGTGGATCGGGATGTCCTTGAAGTCCGGCGCCGCCGCCGTGCCGGTCGGCTCCACCAGGAGGATCTTGCGGTAGGTGTTGGGGTAGGTGGCGTCCCAGTCGACCAGGGTGATCCGGCTGCGCTGCTGGGCGCCGTCGCAGCCGTCCTTGGTGTACCAGCTCACCAGCACGAGCTGGTGGCCGTCGTAGTTGCCGCCGTCCGCCGTCCCCACGGCGTCCCGGCTCGTCGTGATGCCCTGCGGATAGCTCTGGCAGTCGGAGTTGTCGCCGTCGTCGAACCGGAACCCGGTGGACAGGCCGGCGACGGAGAACGACGCGGGGAGCGCCTGCCGGGCGTGATTGGCGTTCTCCATCACCGTGTGCACGGCCGAGGTCCCCAGCGCCGTGACGAGGGCCGAGTCGAGCGCGTCGAACTGGTGGTAGTCCGCCGTGAGCGTGTACTCGGACGCGGGCAGGGCGGTCGGCGCCGCGGCGGCCGCGGCCGGCGGCGCACCGACGAGCGCGCCGGTGACCAGCAGGCCGGCGGCGAGTACCGCGCGTGCCGCTGTTCTGACATGACCGATCATCAAGGGGCCTCTCCACGCGAACGGATCGAGCAGCCGCTCACGCTAGGGCCGTTTTGAGCATGTCCGCAACATCTTGTGGAGGGCCGGCCACCGGATTCCCGGTGTCCGCTCCATGGCGAGCCGGTGCGCCCGGGGGATCGCGTCCCGGCGGCCCAGTGGTCCGGGTGGTCCGGGCGGTCCCGGTGGTCCGGGCGGCCCGTCGCGCCGTCGAGCCGTCGCGCCGTCGAGCAGGATTCGAGAAGCGCGGCCCGGGGAGCCGCGTCTAGCCTGCGAGGCATGGAGATCACCATTCACACGACCGTCCTCCCGCACGACGACCCCGACGCGTCGCTCGCCTTCTACCGTGACGTCCTCGGCTTCGAGGTCCGCAGCGACGTGGGGCAGGGCCGGATGCGGTGGATCACGGTCGGCCCGGCCGGGCAGCCCGGCACGTCGATCCTTCTGGCGCCGCCCGCCGCCGATCCCGGCATCACCGAGGACGAGCGGCGCATGATCACCGAGATGATGGCCAAGGGCACGTACGGCTGGATCCTGCTGGCCACCCCGGACCTCGACGGCACGTTCGAGAAGGTGCAGGCCGGTGACACCGAGGTCGTCCAGGAGCCGACCGAGCAGCCGTACGGCGTCCGCGACTGCGCCTTCCGCGACCCCGCGGGCAACCTGGTCCGCATCCAGGAGGTCCGGGGGGCGGGCGCTCGTGTGTCCGCCTGAATGGCGGCGCGCACGGATCCAGGCCCAGCGCCTGGACGATCTCGCGCGGCTGCGCCGGGTCCGCGACCGGATCGACCGGGAGTACGCGCAGCCGCTGAACGTGGAGGCGCTCGCCCGCGAGGTGCACATGTCCGCCGGGCACCTGAGCCGGCAGTTCCGTGCGGCGTACGGCGACTCGCCCTACGCGTACCTGATGACGCGCCGCATCGAGCGGGCGACGGCGCTGCTGCGGCGGGGCGACCTCAGCGTCACCGAGGTCTGCTTCTCGGTCGGCTGCGCGTCGCTGGGCACGTTCACCACCCGCTTCACGGAGCTGGTCGGCATGTCCCCCGGGGCCTTCCGGCGCCGGGCGGCCGAGGCCGCGGCGCTCACGGTGGAGGGGATGCCGGCGTGTGTCGCGAAGCAGGTCACGAGACCGGTCAGGAATCGAGAAGTCCCGGACACCGGTCGGCCCCTAGCGTGATGGTCATCCACCCCACACGTCCCACAGATGCAGACGGAGAGACGACATGAAGGCGCACGTGAGTTCGATCCTGCTGGGTGTCCGCGACATGGAGGCCGCCAAGCGGTTCTACACCGAGGGGCTCGGCTGGACGATCCGGAACGACTACGGCATCTCGGTCTTCTTCGCGTCGGACGGCGCCTCGCCCGTCGGCTTCTACGGCCGCGAGGGCCTCGCCGACCTGGTGGGCACGAGCGCGGAGGGCAGCGGCTTCAGCGGACTGGTCCTCACCTACGTCGTCCGCAGCGAGGCGCGCGTCGACGAGGTGATGGCGGAGGCCGCGAAGGCGGGCGCCACGATCCTCAAGCCCGCCGGCGCCCTGCCGTGGGGCGGGTACGGCGGCACCTTCGCCGACCCGGACGGCTACGTCTGGAGCCTCGGCTACAGCGCCCAGGGGACCGACCAGCCCTACGCGGAGTAGCGGAGCGGAGCCCCGGGAGCGGGCGGAGCAGGAGACGCCGAGGGCCCCGACCGCACCGCGGCCGGGGCCGTACGGCGGGACCGGGACCGATCCGGGCGGGGACACATATGCCGGCGATATGCCGCGCTGCCTGGGCTCCAGGTATGCGCGTGCTGATCGTGGAGGACGAGCCCTACCTGGCCGAGGCCGTCCGGGCCGCTCTCCGGCTGGAAGCGATCGCCGCCGACATCGCCGGCGACGGCGATCGCGCCCTGGAACCGGCCCTCTGGGACCCTCGGCAGGCCGCCTCCCCGGCTGTTCCCCGTCCTTCTGTCCCGCGCCTCTGACACGGCAACTGAAGCCAGGAAACGACGAAGGCCCGGGCCGCGTGATGCGGTCCGGGCCTTCTGCCGGCGGAGGATACGAGATTCGAACTCGTGAGGGGTTGCCCCCAACACGCTTTCCAATTCTCCGCAACGGTGTCCGTCGGCGTTCACACCGGTTCTGACCTGCGGCGAAATATGTGGTTGAGCGGCGGCTGAACCCGGCCGGACGGGGGTGAATGAGACCAGAACTGAGACCAGGATCGGCGGCCTCCGCAGCGCATCGGGGTCGTGCCCACGGGTGGTAGAGCCGATTTCTCGGCGGCGTCGCCCCGCAGGGAGGGGCGTTACCGGGGGCGGAATGCGTCGCCGTCGGGCGTAATGGAAGGACCGGCCCGGTGAACCGCACCGGGGTGCCGGGGTTGATCGCGCCCGTGCCGACTTGTACGGGACAGGAAGGATCGTCGGTGGGCAGGGACGGCGAGCGGCGCCTGGACCGGTCGGAGGGGTTCGGCGAACACCTGCTGGGCGCACTGCTCGACCAGGCCCACGAGCTTCCGCCCCATCTGATTGCTCCATTGGTCGCCGACGCGGTGCGTGGGATCGGTGGCCGTGACCCGGTGCTCCTGCTGCAGGACTACGGGCAGTTGGTGCTGGTGGCGCTGTCCGGACGGGGGCTGGCCGCCCGGGAGCCGGTGCCGATCGACGGCTCGTCCGCAGGCGCGGCTTTTCTGAGTGGTGTCTCCGTCGAGGTGCCGCAGGGCGACGGGGTGCGGGTGTACCTGCCGTTGCTGGACGGCGGGGACGAGGTGGGAGTGCTGGCACTCACGCTGGACGACGTCGATGGCGACGACCGGCGGCTCCTGCGGCGCTTCGCCTCCCTGGTCGCGGATCTGCTGGTCACCAAGAGCGGCTACACCGACCGGATCTTCCAGGCCCGGCGCCTCCAGCCGATGAGCGTGGCCGCGGAGATCCAGTGGTCGCTGCTGCCTCCGTTGGCGATGACCGCCCCGCGGGTCGCCGTAGCCGGCATCCTCGAACCCGCCTACCAGGTGGCCGGCGACAGCTTCGACTACGCGCTGAACGACGATCTTCTGCACGTGGCCACGATCGACGCCATGGGCCACGGGCTGGACGCCGCTGCCATGGCGACCGTGGCCATCGGCGCGTACCGGCACGCCAGGCGAGCCGACATCGGACTCGCCGAGATCTACGCGTTCATGGACCGGGCCATCGCGGAGCAGTTCGGGCCGGACCACTTCGTCACCGCGCAGATGATGCGCCTGAACACCGTCAGCGGCCACCTGCAGTGGGTCAACGCCGGCCATCCGCAGCCCCTGTTGATCCGCGACCACGCCGTCGTCGAGCGGCTGGAGAGCGAGACGACCTTGCCGGTCGGCTTCGGCGGCGAGGAGCCCGTGATCAGCGAGCGGGCACTGCGGCATGGCGACCGGGTCCTGTGCTTCACCGACGGCCTGGTCGAGGAGCGCGAGCCCGGTGGGGAACAGTTCGGGGAGGACCAGCTCATCGACTGGGTCAACCGCGTCGAGCGTTCGCAGGAGGGGGTGCGGGCCGTGGTGCGGGCGCTCTCCCACGTGCTGAAGGAGAAGCGGGGCGGGCACACGAGCGACGACGCCACCCTGTTCCTGATCGAGTGGCGCTGAGAGCGGCACGCCGCCCCTGCTCTCACGACCGGTCGGGCCGGCCAGGTGCGGGCGGAGTACCGTGGGATATCGGAGCGGCCCGAGCTGTCGCTCCCCGCGAGGCCCGGCCCGCACCCGGCGTGCCAGGTCTCTCAGGGCTGACAGGTGGCGAGCTATGTCGGACGAAGCCAGTGCCTCCCGCTACGGGTTTCTGCCGGAGCGGTTCCGGCAGGCCGCGAAGCCGGGGACGGTCGCGTTGCGCCTGGAGACCACCCGGTCACGCGAAGGCGTGCTCGACGGTGCATGGTGGCCGCGTTCACGCGATATCGGCGCCGAACTCCCTGACCTGATCCACGCGTTGACCGGTCATCTCGGCCCCATCGAGAGCGTCGGTCTGGACGCGGGTGCCTGGGACGACGTCCCGGCCAGTCTGATGGTCGACGGCCGGTCGGTGCACATCGACCGCTACCCGGTCGGCGACGACACCGTGATCGTCACACGGGGCGACCGTGACCACTTCAGCCTGCTCGTCGTCCCCCCGCACGCGAGCCAGGAGGCGGCCCTGGCCTCCATGGCACGCGCGGTCAGGGCCGGTGGCAGCGACTCGGCACGGCAGATCCTCATCGACACCGGCGTCAGCTCCGGCCCCCCGGCCGAAACGCCCTGAGGGGCAGTCCCGTGAGCCGGTCACGCCGGGCAGGCAGGAAAGGCGGGACGTGAAGATGTCCGTCTACGTGAAACTCTCGGCGGAGGCCCGGTCGCCGGCGGAGCCGTCGAAGGGGCCGCTGGACCTGCAGTACGAGGACGGTGCGGACGGCGTCACCTTCGAGTACGACCTGCACCCCAGCGGGGCGCTTCGTGTCCTGCGGGTCTTCGAGGACACCCCGCACCGGATCGAGGCGTGCTTCAGCTCCGGAGCGTGGCTCCAGGTCGCTGGCACCTACCTGCGAAGCGGCTCCGAGTACTGACGGCGATCCGCCGGGAGCGCAAGAACGAAGGATCGGGCGGCGTCACCGGTGGTCGGCGTCACCGGTGGTCGGTCGGGGGCCAGTGCCGGGGCGCACGGGCGGGGACGACGGCCCGCCCCATCGGGCGGAGCCCCAGGCCGAGACCGAGGGGTCGCGTACCGGCCAGACGATCCCCCGCCGGTCGGGCATCGTCGCGGACGGCTCGTCGGCGAGCAGTTCGCTCGCGGTCCTGGTGTTCCCGGGATCGGCGGCCTCGGCCATCAGCCAGGCTGCGGCGACGGCTCCCGTCCGCGGCGGGACGACCAGCAGGGTCAGCCGGCGGGCAAGGTGCGAGCGGACCGAGATCGTGTGCTGGTCCTGCACGGCGGTGAACCAGCTCGCGTGGACGGTGTGGCTCGCATGGACGGTGTGGCCCGCGACCGGGATCCGTCGGGGGACGGTCAACCACTGGGCGGGGTTCACGGCGATTCCGGCGACCCGACCCCATCGCTCGTCCAGTTCGGCGGCCAGGGCGGGGAGTTCGAAAAGAAGGTCATGCGATCGGGGCCACCAGGCCCCGTCCAGCCGTCCGGCTCGCGGGCCGTCCGGTGCCAGGGAGAACCGCAGGGCGGGTTCGGGGGTGGCAAGCGTCACGCCGTCGATCACAGTCATGATCAAGGACCCGTCTCCGAGCCTGTCCGGTGCCAAGTCCGGGATTGCCGTTCGCCGGAGACGACGCCAGTGTCCGGTGCCGGCATGCGAGGTGCCTTCGGTGATGTCCAGGCTACTCCCGGTCCGGCCCGGACCCGGCATGGTACTCAGCGGTTCACGGACCGGCCCCCGCGCCGGAACCGGACGGCGGAGAGTATCAGCGCGACGATCAGCACGGCGATGCCGATGAACAGCAGGTACTTCAGGCCCTCGGCGACGACACCGACCAGCCCGAGCACGATCGCCACGATGACGAGGAACAGTACCAGGGCCATCGTCGGCCTCCTTCATGGTCCGGAGGGCTCCTAGCGGCGGGCCAGGCGGCGCTCTCCGCCCGTGCCCGGTGCGTAGTCCAGCCCGTAGTGGGCGAAGACGGCTGCCTCGTCCTCGGCGGGGAGTTCGCCGTCGGTGTCGATGGCCGGGGCGTGTTTCACCTGGCTCCTGGGCCGGGGGACCTTCAGGTAACCGGGACCTACCGTCGCGTCGGACAGCGGGACGAACACCAGGCGGCGGCGGGTGGGCAGGCCGACCATGACCGTCGCGAAGAACGGCTGATCGGTCACGGTGTCCACGTAGACGGACTCCAGCGTGCCGATCTTGTGTCCGTCGGCGTCGACCACGTCATGGCCGCGCCACTCCCGGATGTCGCCTGCCTCGAACATCGGCCATCTCCTCCGCTCCTGGTCCCATTGTGGTGCCGCGGCTGCCGGTCGACATCCCCGGTCGCCCTCCGCCCGCCCGCCTCGTACGGTCGTGTCAGGGCAGGAGGGTTGTCACAGGAGGGCACGATGCAGCGCTACCGGTGGATTCTGGAGACCCAGGACGACGACGGCCGCTGGTCCCGGCAGGACGACACGACGATGCCGAATCCGCTGGACTACGACGGTCCGCCGCAGCGGGCGGCCAACCATCTCCGGGACGTGTTCGTTCGCACCCTCTCCCGACCCGCGCCGGGCCCTCGGGCAGTCAGGGTCCGGCTCTGGGAAGGGACCGGTGCCGACGGTGAACCCCAAGCCGAGACCGAGTGGTCACGCGAGTGAGCCAGCCCGGCCCCGGCCCGGGCAGCCCCCGCCGACCGCTTACGCGGATGCCGGCCAGGAGGCGGCCCGGCTCCGGGCGAGATCGGCTCGCCGGTCGGCCTCGCCAAGCCCGGTGGAGGGTGTGACGGCCGACGGCAGGAAATCGGAACCGACTTCCGGCCCGGTCGCACCGGTGCTCGGCTCGGCGGCGAGCAGTTCGCTCGCGGTCCTGGTGTTTGCGGGATCGGCGGCCTCGGACATCAGCCGGGCGGCCTCGACGGCATCCGTCTGGGGCGGGACCACCAGCAGGCTCAGCCGACGGGGGGCATAGGAACAGACCATGATCGTGTGCTGGTCCTGTTCGATGGTGAACCAGCCCGCGTGGACGGTGTGACCCGTGACCGGGATCCGCCGGGGGATGACAGGCCACTGCGCGGGGTTCACGGTGATCCGGGTGATCCGGCCCCACCGCTCGTCGATCTTGGCGGCCAGGGCGGGGAGTTCGAGAAGAAGATCACGCGAGCGGGGCCACCAGGCACCGTCCAGACGGCCGGGCCGCACGCCACTGGGCGCGAGGGTGAGCCGAGCCGTGGAATCCGTGGCGGCGGGCGTCGTCGCACGATCGAGGGTCGTGGTCATGATCAGAGACCTGTCCCCGGGCCCGGCCGAGAAGCCGGGTCCGGCATTGCCGTTCGCCGGAGACGACGCCAGTATCCGGTGCCGGCATGCGAAGTGCCTTCGGTGATGTCCAGGCTACTCCGGTCCGGTCCGGTCCGGACGCGGCGTCGGGGGGGGGCGGTGAGGAACCGGCGCCCCGGGGCGGGCCCGGGCCCGGGGGGGGAGGCGCGGGGGGGGTTTTTGGCCGGGGGGGGGGTTT
>NZ_JBHYUU010000046.1:43289-47440 GCF_042749955.1 Kitasatospora sp. NPDC059462
TTTTTTTTTTTTTTAAATCCCACCTCTGGGGTTGTGTTTTGGTTTTTGTCCTGGCTCCGGGGGGCGGGGGGGGGCGGGCGGGGGCGGGGGCGGCCGCCGCCCCCCCGCGCCCCCCGAGACCGGGACCGTGCCCGGGCCGTTCAGCCGAGCAGGAGTTCTGCCGCCGGGGTGTGGTTGCCGGTCGCCGAGGCGCCGGCCATCGCCGAGGCGGCTGTTGCCGACTTGGTGCCGGGCGGTACCACCAGCAGCAGGAAGTGGTCCTGGAAGCCCCGGGTGACGCTGATCGTCGCGTCGCTGCCGGTGAACCAGTTGATTCTGACCGTCAGGCCGTTCGCCGCCACGGACCGGGGCACGCCGTCCCAGGCCGAGGTGTCGAGGCCGACCCGCACGATGCGCCCGAAGTGGGCACCGAGCGCGGTGATCAGGTCCGGCAGTTCGGCGAGGACGTGGTTCGAGCGGGGCCACCAGGCGCCGTCGAAGACGCCCTCCCGTGACATCGTCGGTTCCAGCACCAGGCGAGGCAGCAGCGGGGCGCCGGGTGCCATCCACGGCCCAGGAGAGGAAGAGGTGGGGAAAGGAATCGGCATCATGCGAAGCCGCCCGTCCGGTCCGCGAGGGACCCGTCATGACCCAGGGCGACGTCGACGCTGATGCCGATGTGCGATATGTCCTCGGTTGCCTCCCAGGCTACTCCGCAGCGGGCTGCTCCGGTCCGCTCGCCACCGGAGTAGGGTCGTAGGCATCCAGGGCATCACGCATTCCGGTAACCGTTCCGGCCTCGTTCTGGGTGAAGGAAAGCCCGGCAGCCCCCAGGGGCGGCCGGAGACGGGAACGGTGAGCACCGTGACCACCCACTCCCCGCAGTCGGTGCGGCCCGGCCACGGCCTCACGGTCGCCGACGCCATGGACCCCTGCGACTACCAGATAGCCGACGACAGCACCGTCGACCAGGCCGACGACGTCCTCCGCGGCGCCCACCTCGACTACCTGCTGGTCCGCGACCACGACGGCCGGTGCGAGGGGCTGGTCACCCGCATCGGACTCCATCCGTTCCTGAACCGCTCCTGGTACACCGGACGGACCGCGATCAGCGCCACCACCCACCAGCGCGGCCCGTTCGCCTGGCCGACCATGGGCCTGGCCCTGGCCGCGATCGCCATGCGGGTCAAGCGCCTGGCGGTCTGGCCCGTGGTCGATGAGGACGGCTACATCCTCGGTGTCCTCATGGCCGACCGTGTCACCAGCCTCCTCGCGGGCAAGGCTGCCTGAGGCTGAGTGCCCGCGTTCGAGGGTCCTGGGCTGTTTGCGCCCGCCGGGAATCGAGCACGGTGGCAGGTCGGGCCATGCCCGGAGCGAAGCTGCGGCGAGGTCAGGGCAGTGGGGTGGCGTGCAGGCAGGTGTGCCGTCCCTGTCCGGTCGGCTCGGCGAGCGGTCGGGCCGTCTCCCCGTTGATCTCTACGCGGAAGGTGCCGGCCTTGTCCGCGTAGACCGGGGTCCCGTCCGCGGTCACCTCGTCCGTGGCACGAACGACGACGACGTCGAGCGGATTGTGCCTGCCGGGTACACCCGGAAGGGTCACCGCGTAGCGATACGGAGTGTCCATCTGGAGCTCCTCACCCGATCTCCCTGATGCCCGCCAGGGCGGCGCGCACACTGCTCCGGACGGTGAAGAGTTCGTCGGTGCCGGTGATCTCCAGCAATCGCATGGTCTGGGGCGGCGGGGCGGCCAGCACCATCTCCACTCCTGCGGCCCTCGCGTCCATACGGGCGGCGAGCAGGGCGTTGAGGCACACGGAGTAGCAGAAGGTCTGGCCGGCCAGGTCGATGACCAGCCGGGGTGGGCGGTCCTGGAGAGCGCGGGAGAGGGCGTCGTTCAGCTTGCGGCGGTCTTCCTGGTCCGCTTCGCCGTCGAGGCAGACGATCACGGCCGTCCCGGGGAGCTTCGTGGTGGAGATCCGCAGGTGCGGAGTGACCGCGTGCGGGGGGTCGGGGCAGTCGTGCCGGGTGGATCCGCTGGGGTCGGGCACTGGACTCACCGCCTCAACGGGAGGGGTGGTGGCAGAGCGGCCGGGACGCGCACAAGGTGCGGCGGGGTACGGGAGACGGGTTGGCGCGGGGTCACGGATGCTCATCATGATGGTCACCGGTGGTGGTCGCAGGCTGGTGGCCGGCGTCGGGGGCGGGATCGGCGAACAGGGCCAGCAGCCCGGCGATCTCGTGGTGGCCCTCGGCGGGATGACGGAAGTACGTGCCGCGGACCACCTGGTAGCGGTTGCGGCGTCCGTGCCGGGAGTGGGTCAGGTAACCGGCCTTCTCCAGGTCCGTGACGATCGCCCGCGCGGCCCGTTCGGTCATGCCGCACATCGCGGCCAGGTCCCGCAATCGGACGTCCGCATCCCGCGAGACCAACAACAGCACACGCGCGTGCTGGGTCAGGAACGTCCAGCCCGTTCGCGGCTCTCGCTCATCCCACACACCACAAGTATGAACCAGGATTCCGCTTTTGCCATGCCTGACTCGATGATCCGGTGATGGGGCACACCGTGGAACGCTGGGTCGAGTCTTCGCCCGCGGATCCGTGTCACGGCGCGGGGTCTCAAGGCGATGGCGGTGGTTGTTCGGAGGGGACGAGGAGTTCGGCCCATACGGCCTTGCCGCCGTCGTTCGAGAGGGCGCCCCAGCAGAGGGCGAGGCGGTCGACGATGAACAGGCCGTGGCCGCCGACCCGGGTCGGTTGATGCGTGCCGGGGTCGGGCAGCGTGCTGCCGGATTGGGGGTCAGTCACGGTGATGCGCAGGCACGGGCCGTTCTGGTCCAGATCCAGTGCGAGAGGGCCCGCCGTGTACCTGGCGGCGTTGGTGAGCAGTTCCGAGACGATGAGCTGGACGTCGTCGCCGAGAACGGATGGGGCGAGATGCCAACCGGACAGGGTTCGGCGCGTGAACGCCCTACCTTCGCTGACGCGGGACGTTCCACCTCCGGCGGTGAAATCGAGCTGGCAGTGACGGCGAACCGCTGCTGGGCCGAGGTGACTCTCCACGGTGGTTCGCCTGCTTCCCGTTGCAGCTCCTCGAACCATGCGGCTACCCGTTCAGGTGGGGATCATGTGCGTGGCAGTGGTCGGGTCTCCGGGGCTGCGGTGCCGCCGGGGCGGTCCGGGGCAGTTGCTCACCCGGTGCCGACGAACTGAGACCAAAACTGAGACCACGACACGAAGAAGGCCCCGACCGGGAACCCGGTCGGGGCCTTCAACTGCCTTGTCAGGCAGAGGCGGAGGATACGAGATTCGAACTCGTGAGGGGTTGCCCCCAACACGCTTTCCAAATGTCCGTCCGGCTGTCCGGGGACAGCCGTAGGAGTCCCGACCTGCGGCGGAACGACCCGCTGGTCGGGCTCTGAACGGTGCTGGACAGGGGTGAATGCAACCAAAACTGCAACTATGAAGTGGCCGAGTCGTGGTTACGATGACGGCCTCACTTGTCCGCTGGCCAGCCAACTCCTCCCCGAGCGGATCGTGATGGCCATCATGGGGTGGTCGTCGGTCTCCACGGCCAGGTGCTACCGGCACGTAACCACCTGATGCTGCAGGAAGTGGCCGAGAAGATCGGTGGTCTGCTCTGGGGCCTGCCCGCCGGAGCGGCCGGCGGGCACCCGGAAGCGGCCGACTGAGCACGGATGCTGAACAGGGAGCGAGCTGTTGGCAACTGCTGTCGCCTGTCGGCGTTGGCCGTTCTCGTACGGCCCACGGGCGGCCCGGTTGAAGGGCCCGAGAAGCATCCAGCGTTAAGCGGTGGAGATCAGTAGCGTTGGCGACCCCAATAGACTGAACTGTCCTCGGCCGTCTTCTCCGTGCGATAACGCAAACCTAGCAGTAGTCACACGAATACCATGTAGCTATGAGACGTTGTACAGCCCCAGTTCAGGGTCACAGGACCGCCAGCGGACGTGCGGCGTGCCCCGCGTGCAGCAGTGGAGGTTACGGGTACTCATCGCCCCGGTCCTACTACCCGCCGCCGGTCTACACGCCGCGGAGCAGCGGCGGGGGTGGTGCGACCACTAGGAGCTGTTCAAGGTTCGGATCATGTGGCTGGGGTCAGAGACTTCAGCCACATGATCGATCCGCGGAGGTGCAGGCCTGCCGCGTAGCTCTC
>NZ_JBHYUU010000047.1:0-12139 GCF_042749955.1 Kitasatospora sp. NPDC059462
GGCGCCGGGGCCTGCCCGGGCGACCGCCACCGCGGGCGCCGCCCTGCGGCTTGCGCGGCCCGCGGGCGCTGCCGCCGCCGGGGGCCGCGGCGTCGGCCTTCTCGGGCCAGTGGGCCGGGCGCCGCAGCGCCGCCGGGAGGCGGGTGGCGGCGTCACCACGGGCCGCATTGAGCTGCGCCTGGGTGAGGAACAGCGCATCGGTGAGGTCGGCGCCCGCCAGGTCGGCGTCCCGCAGGTCCGCGCCGACCAGGTCGGCGAGCCGCAGGTCGGCGCCGGCCAGGTCCGCCGCGACCAGCAGCGCGCCGCGCAGATTGGCCCCGCGCAGGTCGGCCCCGCGCAGCCGGGCGCCGAACAGGTCCGCGCCCCGGTGCTCGCGCCGGCCCGGCACGGCGGCCCGGACCAGCTCGCTCGCCCTGAGCAGCAACTCGGCCACCGCCTGCCGGTGCGCCGGCACGTCGACCGCCAGGATCTCCTCCGGCGTCCCGCCCGCCAGCCGCTCGGTCTCCTCCAGCGCCCGGCGCAGCTCCCCGTGCACGGGGCGGGCCGGGGCGAAGGTGAGCGCCTCGGTGAGGTACCAGAGCAGTTCGTGCAGCTGGCGCACCACCGGGAACACCTCGAACATCGGGCCCGCAGTCTCCGGGGCCTCGCGCCAGCTGCGCCCGCCGAAGGTGACCCGGGAGACGTGCTGACCGGCCCCGAAGCAGTCGTACACCGTGCAGCCGGGGAAGCCGCTGTCCCGCAGCCGCTCGTGGATGCCGCAGGTGAAGTCGGTCTGCAGATTGCGGCAGGCGCTGCCGGCGGCCTTGTTCACGGCGAAGTCGGTGCCGGCCGCGAACGGCAGCGCGACGCAGCACAGCCCGAAGCAGTTCCCGCAGTCGGAGACGAGGTTGAGGCCCGGGACGCTCACGATGCTGTTGTTCCTCCGGTACGACGGTCCAGTGCGGTGCGGTCCAGTGCGGTACGGCGCTGTTCGGCGCTGTTCACCGCGGTGCGGTGGTGCAGGTGTAGAGCGTACCGACAAGCCCCCGCGCGGCCGTCGGTTAGTGTGGTCGGCCGAACACGAGCAGACCCGGCGCACCAGTGGAGGAACCCAGGCATGTCCCGGCACGACGTGGCGCCGTACCCGGACACCGAGGGCACCGAGCGGCCCGCCGCCGGGCAGCCGGCCGCCCTCCGCCTCCCGCCCCGCGCCCGCACCGTCGCCTTCACCCTGCTCTGCTTCGCGGTCTGCCTGGCGATCGCGGCGCAGCAGTGGACCACCCTCCAGCTCGGCGGCTTCGACCTCGGGATCTTCGACCAGGGCGTGCGCGGCTACGCGCACTTCGGCCTGCCGGTCTCCACGCTGAAGAGCTTCCACCACGCGTTCCCGCCCGGCTTCTCGCTGCTCGGTGACCACTTCTCGCCGGTGATCGCGCTGATGGCACCGCTCTACTGGCTCTGGGACGACCCGCGCTCGCTGCTCCTCGGCCAGGCGCTCTGCTTCGCCGCCGGCGTGCCGCTGATCCGGCGGATCACCGACCGCTGCTTCGCCGACGCCGACCCCCGCACCGCCCGCCGCGCCGCCGACCTGGCCGCGCTCGCCTACGGGCTGGGCTGGCCGCTGCTGGTGGCCTCGCGCGGCGGGTTCCACGAGGTGGCGTTCGCCGTCCCGCTCACACTGCTGATGCTGGAACGCGGCATGGCCCGGCAGTACTGGGCGTCCGCGCTGGCCGGTCTGCTGCTGTGCTGCACCAAGGAGGACATGGGCCTGACGGTCGGCGCGTACGGCCTGGTGCTGCTGCTGCGGGCACGCCGGGAGCCGGACGCCGACCGTCGCCGGCCGGCCGGCCGCTGGGGCCTGGGCCTGCTGCTCGGCGGCCCGCTCGCCTCGGCGGTGGCGATCGCGAAGCTGGTCCCGGCGATGGGCGGGGTGCCCGGCTACTACTGGAACTACCAGGCGCTGGGCGAGGACGGCGGCTCGGCGGTCGCCCATGTGCTCGCCGACCCGACCCTCCTGGTCTCGGCGTTCTTCGACGCCCCGCTGAAGCCGCTGCTGCTGCTCTGGATCTTCGGCACCCTGTTCCTCCTGCCGCTGCGCTCCGCCACCGTGCTGCTCGCCGTGCCGCTGCTCGCCGAGCGGGTGCTCTCCAGCAACCCGAACCACTGGTCGGTCGCCCGGCACTACGACGCCTTCCTCTGGCCGATCCTGGTGGTCGCCGCAGTGGAGGTGCTGGGCCGCTGCCACGACCGCGTGCTGACCCGCCGGCTCGGCGTGGCGGCGGCCGCCGTGACAGTCGCGGCCGCGCTGCCGCTCGGGGCGGCCAACCTGTTCGTGCCGGCCTACTGGCAGCCGAAGACGAGCGAGGCGGCGCTGCTGCGCGGCGCGGCGCTGGTCCCGGACGGCGCCTCCGTCGAGGCCGACAACCAGGCCGCGCCCCGGCTGACCGCCCGCGCCGACGTCGTGCTGGTCGACGAGACGCCGCGCGGACGCGAGTACGTGCTGATCCGGGCGGACAAGCGGTCCTTCCCGTTCCGGACCGACCGGGAGCAGGCGGCCCGGATCGAGCTGCTGCTGGCGCACGGGTACCGGACGGTCTGGTCGGAGGACGGCGTGTACCTGCTGCACCGGGAGGGCACCGAGCCGGTCCCGGGCGAGCGGGTGCCCGGCCCGGACTCCACCCCGTACCAGGACGAGGTGCCGTCGGACGTCGGCCACAACCTGTTCCGCGGCTGACGCTCGCTGCCGGTACGGGCCCCGGCCCCGGCCCGCGCGTCAGCCCCCCGTGCCGGTTCTCGTCCCGGTTCCCGTCCCGGCCCTCGTCTCAGCCCTCGTACGGCAGCAGGTCCGCGCGCTTGGGCGCCCGGCCGTCGCCGGAGGAGCGGCCGGTGAGGCGGCGGCCGATCCAGGGGCCGAGGTGGGTGCGGGCCCAGCGGGCGTCGGCGGCCAGCTTCTCGCCGCGGGTCGGCGGGGCGGCGGCCGGCAGCGGCGCGCGCCAGTCGAAGCCGGCGGGGCGGCCGAGCGCCTCCAGGACGGCCTCGGCGACCCGGCGGTGTCCCTCGGGCGAGAGGTGCAGCCGGTCCTCCGCCCAGAGCCGGCGGTCGTCGAAGCAGGGCGCGGAGAAGAGGTCCACCACGGCGATGCCCGGGTCCTGGGCGAGCTCGTGCACGAAGGCCTTCATCCGCAGGATCGCCGGGAGCAGCCGGGCCGAACCGGCCATCCGGCGGGTCGGGTCGGTGCTGGTGAACATGACCACGGTGGCGCCGGTGGCGCGCAGCCGGGCGGCGGAGGCGCCGAGGAGTTCCTCGACCCGGGCGATGTCGCAGCGCGGCCGCAGCACGTCGTTGAGCCCGCCGGCCAGGGTGACCAGCTCGGCGCCCATGGCGGCGGCGTCCTCCAGCTGCTCGTCGTGGATCTGGCCGATGAGCTTGCCGCGGACGGCGAGGTTGGCGTAGCGGAAGCCGCCCTCGGGGTGGTCGGCGGCGAGCCGGGCGGCCACGCGGTCGGCCCAGCCGCGGAACTGGCCGTCGGGCAGCAGGTCGTCGCACATGCCCTCGGTGAAGGAGTCCCCGACGGCGACGTAGCTGGCGAAACTGGCGCCACCGCGGACGGCGGCGGGCGTGTTCTCGGTGTTCTCCATGGCCCGACGATCGTACGCGCGCGGACGGCGACGGGGCCCGGCGGCCTCGGGATCGGGCCCCGGCCGCAGACCCCGGCATCAGCCCCGCACCACCGGCACCACCGGAACCGCCGGAACCGCCGGCACCACCGGCACTACGGGCATCAACGGCCACGGCAAGCGGATACCGATCCACCGTTTATCGGCGCCGGGCAGAGTGGGACACGTCGGGAGGACGCGAGGCCCGGCCCGAGCAGCACCACACCACAGTCACTTCGGGGGAACCACATGAACAGCACCAGCCGCCTGCGCGCCACCGCGGTCACCCTGGCCGCCGCGGCCGCGCTGACGGCCGGCCTGGCGGGGACGGCCTCGGCCGCCCCGACCACCGACCGCACCACCACCGACCGCACCACTTCGGGCACCACCGCCGCGGCCGCCACCGCCGCCCGCAGCACCACCGTCCGGCTCTCCAACTGGACCGGCTGCACGCTCACCCGGGAGTCCTGGGAGCTGAGCCACGGGATCTGGAGCCACGAGCCGCCGGAGCGGATCGCCGACCAGCAGCGGGGGAGCTGGTCGTCGGAGTCCAACGGATTCGCGACCGGCACCGAGGGGTTGGGGCCGTTGGTAGCGGGGTTCTACGCGGAGAACTGCGCGAACCCCGCCCTCGACGGGCGTCTGGTGCGGGTGCACTGGAACAACCCGTACGTCGGCTCGAACAGCTACGACTGGGCCGGCAGTGACCTGAAGTTCCACGTCAGCAAGGCCGGCGGCTCGGGCAACAACGCCACCGTCGACTTCTCGGTGTGGGGTGTCTGACCCCCGACACCCGCAGGACCCCGGGCCGCGGCACGGCGCCTCCCACACGGGCGCCCCGCCGCGGCCCGGCCGCGTTCCGCTCCGGCCCGGACCGGCTCCGGTCGGGCCGAGCCCCGGTCGGACCCCGCTCCGGTCAGACCCCGACCGGCTCCTCCACGCCGCCGGTGACCCAGTGCGTGCGCACGGCGTCGGTCGGCCGCTGCTCCCCCAGCGCGTCCAGCCCCCAGACGCCGAGCGCCGCCACGACCGGCCGCAGCTCGGCGCCGCGCGCGGTCAGCGCGTAGACGGTGGCGTTGGCCGGCCGTTCGAGGCGGCGGCGCTCGACGACGCCCTCGCCCTCCAGCTGCTTGAGCCGCGCGGCGAGGATGTCGGTGGAGACGCCGGGCAGGTCGGCGTGCAGGTCGGTGTAGCGGCGCGGGCCGGCCAGGAGTTCACGGACGATCAGGAGGCTCCAGCGCTCCCCCACCGCGTCCAGGGCGCGGGCGACGGCGCAGTACTGGTCGTAGCTTCGGCGTGACATGTGGATCAGCATAGCCAAGAGGTTGGACTTTCCAAGTGCCTACTTGGTAGAACAAAGCGACCAGGATCGACGCGGGGTGACGGTCGGGAGGCCGCAGATGGAGTTTCGGCAGTCCAGCAAGCTGAATGATGTGTGCTACGAGATCCGCGGCCCGGTGGTCGACCAGGCCAACGCGCTGGAGGAGGCCGGGCACAGCGTGCTCCGGCTGAACACCGGCAACCCGGCCACGTTCGGCTTCGAGGCGCCGGAGGAGATCCTCCAGGACATCATGCGCAACCTCCCCCGCGCACACGGCTACAGCGACTCGCGCGGCATCCTGCCGGCGCGCCGCGCGGTGGTGCAGTACTACCAGCAGCGCGGCGTGGAGGGCGTGACCATCAACGACGTCTACCTCGGCAACGGCGTCTCCGAGCTGATCCAGATGTCCGTCACCGCCCTCGTCGACGACGGCGACGAGGTGCTCGTCCCGATGCCCGACTACCCGCTGTGGACGGCGGTGGTCCGGCTGGCCGGCGGCAAGGCGGTGCACTACACCTGCGACGAGGGGGCGGACTGGTTCCCCGACCTCGACGACATCGCCGCGAAGATCACCGCCCGCACCAAGGCGATCGTGGTCATCAACCCCAACAACCCCACCGGCTCGGTCTACCCGAAGGAGCTGCTGGAGGGCATCCTCGACCTCGCCCGGCGCCACCAGCTGATGGTGCTGGCCGACGAGATCTACGACAAGATCCTCTACGACGGCGTGGAGCACCACTGCCTGGCCGCCCTGGCCGACGACGTGCTCACCCTCACCTTCAACGGCCTCTCCAAGTCCTACCGGGTGGCCGGCTTCCGCAGCGGCTGGCTGGTCGTCTCCGGCCCCAAGCAGCACGCGAGCGACTACCTGGAGGGCCTCACCATGCTCTCCGGCATGCGGCTGTGCCCCAACGTGCCCTCCCAGTACGCCGTCCAGGCCGCACTCGGCGGCCACCAGTCCATCAACGACCTCGTCCTGCCCGGCGGCCGCCTCGCCGAACAGCGCGACGTCGCCTTCCGGGCCCTCAACGAGATCCCCGGCGTCAGCTGCGTCAAGCCCCGCGGCGCGCTCTACGCCTTCGCCCGGCTCGACCCGGCCGTCCACCGGATCGTCGACGACGAGCGCTTCGTCCTGGACCTCCTGCTCCGCGAGAAGATCCACGTCGTCCAGGGCACCGGCTTCAACTGGCCCCGCCCCGACCACTTCCGCTTCGTCACCCTCCCCCGCGCCGACGACCTGGAGACGGCCATCAACCGCATCGGCCGCTTCCTCGCCACCTACCGCCAGACCTGACCGCCCCCGACACCCCCGAAGCCCCCGCGGAGCGAGCTCTGCGGGGGCTCCGGGCGGATCCCGGTCACGGCTCGCGGACGTCCCGCTCCCTGAGCTCGGTGATCACCCGGGCGACGGCGGCGAAGTCGCTGTCCACGTGCAGCACCGGGTAGCCGTGCTGGACGGCGACAGAGCAGAGCAGCAGGTCCACCGCACCGGCCGACCGGTGCTGCCCCCTCTGCGTCAGCTTGTACTGGGCGTTGAGCGCCCAGTCCTCACCGCCCTTCGGAAGCCCGAGCGCCGCACCGAAGAGGTCGTCGAGCTCTTCCTCCAGCTCGTCACGGTGGGCGGGGCCGGTGGCCGAGTAGAGGATCTCCGCCTTGGTCACCTTGGCGATCCTGAGGAGTCCGGACTCCAGCGGGGCTCGCCACCGGCCGAGCACCCTCGGGTTGCGCATCAACTCGACGAACCCCGAGGTGTCGATCAGGAAGCCCATGTCGCTCATCCGCTACTCCTGTCCGCCGGCCTTCCGGGCCCGGTGGATCCGCTCGGTCGGGTCGAACTCACCGCGGGCCGCGCGCGCGGAGAGCCGCTCCAGGGCCTCCAGGCGCTTGAGGCGGTTGACGTAGTCGGCCAGGGCCCCGTTGATGGTGTCCTTCTTGGTGCTGGCCCCCATCAAGCGCATGGCCTCCGCGAGGATCGCATCGTCGACATCGACGTTGGTCATGCTCATATTCGCCCCTTTGTAGATGACGTGGCAAATCGATCCACATCATCCACGGTACGGCCGCGCCACGGCACTGGCAAGTCGAAATGTCCGAATTCTCCGACGGCAGAGCCCCCCGCGGAGCGAGCTCTGCGGGGGCCGGCCGGGTGCGGAGGGGCGGGGCGCCGGGGGGTTACCAGCCCCAGCCGCCGCCGTGGCCGTCGTCGTCGTGGTCGCTGTCCCAGCCCTCGCCGACCGTGCGCAGGATCGTGTAGTGGTCGACCCGGGTGCCGTCCTCGGCCAGGGCGGTGACGGTCATCTCGGACTTCTGTCCCAGGTGGGCGGGCTTCACGTCGACCTTGATGAAGGAGTAGCCGGTGTAGCGGACCCGCGACCACTCGACCTTCTCGGTGACCTTGCCGCCGCCCTTGGCGAAGTAGTAGGTGTCCACCGAGTCGAGGCGGTTCTCGTGGCCCTCGTAGGTGTCCGGGGCGTCGAAGCGGTAGAGGCTGCGGCCGGCCGCGCCCGCCGTCACGTAGACCACGCCGTCCTTGGCGGGCTCGACGGTGGCACCGCTCGGCACCGCCCGGGAGACCTTGTTGCCGAGGATCGCGTCGGTGCGCTCGTACACGTGGTTGTGACCGTTGATCACCAGGTCGACCCGGTACTTCTCGAACAGCGGCACCCAGGCCTCGCGCACCCCGCCCTCGGAGGCGTGCTGGTGGGTGGTGGAGAAGGCGCAGTGGTGGAAGAAGACCACGACGAAGTCGACGGTCTCGTCGCCCCGCAGGTCCTTCAGGGTGCGCTCCAGCCAGCGGGTCTGCTTGCCCGCCGAGATGCCCAGGTTGGCCGGGATCTCGTAGGAGACGTCGTTGGCGTCCAGCGAGATGACGCCGACGTTCTTGTAGCGGAACGAGTAGACGCCCGGGACGCTGCGCCGGTCCGGGCCGTTGTCCGGGAGGTAGAAGCGGGCGTTCTCGCCGCCGTAGCCGTTCGGCGAGTACCAGGCCTCCATGTCGTGGTTGCCGTAGGAGACCATCCACGGCACCTTCGAGGCGACCGTCTCGGTCTGCACCAGGAAGGCGTCCCAGGTGGCGGCGTTGAACACCGACTTGTCGGAGTCCTGGCCGGAGCCGGCCGGGTCGGCGTAGCAGATGTCACCGGCGTGCAGGTGGAACGCCGGGTTCTGCGCCAGGATGACGTGGTCGTTGCCCTTGGCGTGGTCGCTGACGCCCTGGTCACCGAAGGCGGTGAAGGTGAACGGCTCGTACACCTTGCCCCAGCGGTGCTCGCGCGAGGGCGCGGTGCGGAAGGTGCCGAGGGTGGAGATGGCCTGCTGCGAGGCCGGGTCGAAGCCCTGGTGGCCGACGCCGTAGTAGTAGGTGGTGTCGGGGTGGAGGTCCTCCAGCGCCACGTGCAGGTAGTACTGGTCCACCGGCTGGCCGGTGGGGGTGAGCGCCGGGGTGTGCAGGGTGCGCACCTCCGCCTCGATCCGGTGGCCGAGCTCCCACGGGTTCTTGCCGTAGCGCAGGAACGGCCGCTTCACCGGGGCCGGCACCTGCCAGGAGACCCGGAACTGGGTGTCCGGCTCGGGACCGAAGGACAGGTGGCGCCCGATCGGGGCGACCAGCGAGCCGTCGACACCCGCGGCGGCCCCTCCGGTCAGCAGCTGCGGCGAGACCGGGGCGGCCGAGGCGGTGCCGCCGCCCAGGACGCCGCCCACCGCCAGCGCACCCACCGAGACGGCGCCGGCACGCAGCATCCGGCGGCGGGAGTGACGGGCCCGCAGGTACTCGTGCTGCTCGGCCATGCTCATGCGTTCGGCGAGCTTCACCGGCACGCCCATGTTCGGAGTTTCCATGGGCCGGACTCTTCCAGCCACGCGTTGACCGGACACGGACGCGCGGTGAACGGGCCCGGGCGTGCCGGTCAGTCGAACGCCAATGTTCGACCATGCCTCGGCAAAGCCGTACGCAGGCGAAACGCGCCGTCAGGGCCCGGACGGACGCGGGTCCGGAGCGCGGTTCCGGAGCACGGGTCCGGAGCACGGGTCCGGAGCGCGGTCGGGCCCGGACGCGGGCGCCGCGGCCGGGGCTGGCAGGATCGTCCACCATGGCCCGGATCCTGATCTACCGTCGCAACCTCCGCTTCCCGCACGCCTCCGTCGTCGACGGCACCCGCGCACTGGGCGAGCTGGGCGAACGGCACGGCTTCACCGTCGACGCCACCGAGGACCCGGCCGTCTTCCGGCCTGCCGCGCTGCGCCGCTACGCCGCCGTGGTGTTCCTCTCCACCGGCGGCCCGGTGCTCGACGAGGCCGGACAGGACGCGCTGCGCGCCCACCTGAGCGCCGGCCACGGCTGGGTCGGCGTGCACGCGGCGTCCAGCACGGCGTACGAGTGGCCGTGGTTCGAGGGACTGGTCGGCGCCCGGTTCGACCGTCACCCGGCGATCCAGACCGCGCCGGTGCGGGTCGCCGACCCGGACCACCCGGCCACCGCCCACCTGCCGGCGCGCTGGGAGTGGACCGACGAGTGGTACGACTTCCGCTCCGACCCGCGCGAGCGCGGCGCCCGGGTGCTGCTCACCGTGGACGAGGCCGACTACACCGGGGCGGCGATGGGCCTGGCCGACCGTCATCCGCTCGCCTGGTGCGGGGAGCACGACGGTGCGCCGACCTTCTACACCGCGCTCGGCCACGCACCCGAGGCGTACGCGGACCGGGCCTTCCGCGGTCACCTGCTGGGCGGCCTGCGACACGTGCTCGGCTGAGCGGCCCGGGGCGCGCCGCCGCAACAGCGGACCGCCCGGAGCAGACGATCTGCTCCGGGCGGTCCGCTCGTTCAACCGGTCACCAGCACTCCTCCTCTTCCTTCTCCTTCTTGTTGGTGAGGCAGATCGGGACGCAGTCGTCGTCGTTCACCTGGATGGGACCCGTGACCGGGTCGCGCGGGAGCTGGTAGCCGTCGGGCGCGGCGGTCTCCTTCAGGTAGTACTGCCCGACCGCCAGGTGGTCGAAGTCGCAGGCACCGTCGGTGTCGGTGGTGCAGCCGCCCGCGGGGGTGTCCGGGTTGGCACCCCCGGTCTGCAGGCCGGGGACGCCGTTGCTCTCGCGCCACAGCTCGAACACCGCACCGGCCAGCGGCTCGCCCGACCACTTGTCCTTCTTGTTCAGGTGGATCGAGCCCGTGCCCGGCGGCTTCGTCGACGGGCAGTCACCGGCGGTGACCTGGACGCCCTGGGCGGCGTTGGCCGCCGTCAGCACCAGCGGGCCGAACACCGGGTCGGCCGGCAGGTCGTACCCGGGGGGCGCCGCGATCTCCCGCCAGTAGTAGGTGCCCAGCTCCACCGTGCGGCGGCAGAAGCCGTCCGCGCCGGTAGTGCACGCCGAACCGATCTGCGTGTCGGGGTTGATGCCCGTGGTCTGGAGACCGGGAATCCCGTTGGTCTCCTCCCACAGCTCGAACACACCACCCGCGAGCGGAGCACCGCTCTCGGCGTCGGTCTTGAGCACCCGCACCTCACCGGTGGTCACGGGGCCCTGCGGAACATCGGGGGCCGTCACCTGGACGCCGGCCTGAGCGTTCTCCGGGGTCAGCACCAGCGGGCCGAACACCGGCTGGGCCGGCAGCAGGTACCCGGGAGGTGCGGCGGTCTCCAGCCAGTAGTAGGTGCCGACGTCCACCGTGCGGCGGCACAGGCCGTCGGCGCCGGTGGTGCAGGCCGAACCGACCTGGGTGTCGGGGTTGACACCCGTGGTCTGGAGACCGGGAATCCCGTTGGTCTCCTCCCACAGCTGGAACACACCACCAGCGAGCGGAGCACCCGTCACCGCGTCGGTCTTCAGCACCCGCACCTCACCCGTCACGGGCTGCTGCGGGGCATCGGGGGCGGTGACCTGGACGCCCTGGGCGGCGTTGGCCGCCGTCAGCACCAGCGGACCGAACACCGGCTGGGCCGGCAGCACGTATCCGGGAGGTGCGGCGGTCTCCAGCCAGTAGTAGGTACCCAGCTCCACCGTACGGCGGCACAGACCGTCCGCACCGGTGGTGCACGCGGCACCGACCTGGGTGTCCGGGTTGACACCCGTGGTCTGGAGACCGGGAATCCCGTTGGTCTCCTCCCACAGCTGGAACACACCACCCGCGAGCGGAGCACCCGTCACCGCGTCCGTCTTCAGCACCCGCACCTCACCCGTCACGGGCTGCTGCGGGGCATCGGGGGCGGTGATCTGGACGCCCTGGGCGGCGTTGGCCGCCGTCAGCACCAGCGGGCCGAAGACCGGCTGGGCCGGCAGCACGTATCCGGGAGGTGCGGCGGTCTCCAGCCAGTAGTAGGTGCCCAGGTCCACCGTGCGGCGGCACAGACCGTCCGCGCCGGTGGTGCACGCGGCACCGACCTGGGTGTCGGGGTTGACACCGGTGGTCTGGAGACCGGGAATCCCGTTGGTCTCCTCCCACAGCTGGAACACACCACCAGCGAGCGGAGCACCCGTGACCGCGTCGGTCTTCAGCACCCGCACCTCACCGGTGACGGGAGCCTGCGGCTCGTCGGGGGCGGTCACCTGGACGCCGGCCTGGGCGTTCTCCGGGGTCAGCACCAGCGGGCCGAACACCGGCTGGGCCGGCAGCACGAACCCGGGAGGCGCAGCCGTCTCACGCCAGTAGTACGTCCCGACGTCCACCGTGCGGCGGCACAGACCGTCCGCACCAGTGGTGCACGCGGCACCGACCTGGGTGTCGGGGTTGATGCCCGTGGTCTGGAGACCGGGAATCCCGTTGGTCTCCTCCCACAGCTCGAACACACCACCGGCCAGCGGAGCACCGGTCTCGGCGTTCGTCTTCAGCACCCGCACCTCACCCGTCAGGGGCAGCTGCGGAATGTCGGGGGCAGTGATCTGAACGCCCTCGGCCGCGTTGGCCGCCGTCAGCACCAGCGGACCGAAGACCGGGTCGACGGGCAGCGTGTAGCCGGGAGGCGCGGCGGTCTCCAGCCAGTAGTAGGTGCCCAGGTCCACCGTGCGGCGGCAGATGCCGTCGGCGCCGGTGGTGCAGCCGGCACCGATCTGGGTGTCGGGGTTGATGCCGGTGGTCTGGAGACCGGGGATGCCGTTGGTCTCCTCCCACAGCTGGAACACACCACCCGCGAGCGGAGCACCCGTCACCGCGTCGGTCTTCAGCACCCGCACCTCACCCGTTACAGCG
>NZ_JBHYUU010000047.1:12237-12749 GCF_042749955.1 Kitasatospora sp. NPDC059462
CGGGCTGGAGCACATTGGGAGCCGTCACCTGCACACCCTCGGCCGCATTGGCCGGAGTCAGCACCAACGGACCGAACACCGGATCCACCGGCAGCACATACCCGGGAGGCGCAGCGGTCTCCAGCCAGTAGTAGGTGCCCAGGTCCACCGTGCGGCTGCACAGACCGTCGGCGCCGGTGGTGCACGCCGAACCGATCTGCGTGTCGGGGTTGATGCCCGTGGTCTGGAGACCGGGAATCCCGTTGGTCTCCTCCCACAGCTGGAACACACCACCCGCCAGCGGCAGACCCGTGACCGCGTCCGTCTTCAGCACCCGCACCTCACCCGTCACAGCGGGCTGGAGCACATTGGGAGCCGTCACCTGCACACCCTCGGCCGCATTGGCCGGAGTCAGCACCAACGGACCGAACACCGGATCCACCGGCAGCACGTACCCGGGAGGCGCAGCGAGCTCCTGCCAGTAGTAGGTGCCGATCGGAACCGTCCGGGTGCACAGGCCGTCCGCACCGGTG